>SKVE01000564.1 GCA_007129635.1 Planctomycetaceae bacterium | reverse complement strand
ACGGCCGGATAGATCATCGCGCCTTTGACTTTGCGTTTGAGCGCTTCGGCGCGTTCCATAAAGTCGGCCAGACGTTGCAGGATCACCTCCAACGCACCACCAGCCTCGCCCGCCTTGATCATGTTGATGTACAGCCGGTTGAACACCTTCGGGCACTTGGCCATGCCCTCCGACAACGTCGCACCGCCCTCGATCTCTTCGACCACATCCTGCAAGGCGTTTTTCAGTTTGCCCGGCTTCGAGTTGCCTTCCAGGATCCTCAAGCTGCGGACGATCGGCAGACCAGCGTCCTGCAGGATGGACAACTGGCGGGTGAACGACGTGATCACCTTGCTGCCGCCACCGCCGATGGCAAATCCACGCTTCTTCTTCGCCCCCGTGCCGGCCTTGGCACCTTCTTTGGTCTTCTTCGCCGTGATCTTGGTGACGAAGTAGCCCATCTGGCGAATCGTCGTTTGGGCATCTTCCTCCGACGGCGCATCGATTACGTCACGGATCTCTTGACCCGTGGCGTCCATGGCTTCGAATTCGTATGTAGGCATGGCAAGTTCCTTGGTCAGTTGTCAGTTGTCAGTGGTTAGTTGTTAGTTGTTAGTGGTTAGGCTTCGAGTACGGTTTCTCGGATGATTTCTTCGGGGGTGCTGGTTCCTTCGTAG
This sequence comes from Planctomycetaceae bacterium, assembly GCA_007129635.1. Taxonomy (GTDB): domain Bacteria; phylum Planctomycetota; class Planctomycetia; order Pirellulales; family Pirellulaceae; genus SKKK01. The sequence goes on along the minus strand of SKVE01000564.1, from coordinate 10,021 downwards.
GCGTTTTCGATGCCGATGTCGCGCAGGGTCACCATGCCGTGTTTCCGAGCGGTCGAGCGGAGATCGTCCGCCGAGGCGTTGACCATGATCATATCGCGCAACGTGTCGTTCATGATCATCAGCTCGAACAGCCCCACGCGTCCTTTGTAGCCCGTGTTGTTGCAGACTTCGCAGCCCGCGCCTCGGAAAAAGGAACGTCCGGCGACATCTTCCCGGCTGATCATCAATTCCACCAGCATATCGTCGGTGGGTACGATCGCTTCACGGCACAGCGTACAGATGCGGCGGACCAGGCGTTGCGCCAGGATGGCTTCGACCGTTGCTGTGATCAGGAACGTCGGGACGCCCATATCTTTCAGACGCGTCACGCTGCTGGGCGCATCGTTGGTGTGCAGCGTGCTGAACACGGTGTGTCCGGTCAGCGATGCCTGGACCGCAATCTCGGCCGTTTCCAGATCACGGATCTCGCCGACCAGGATACGATCCGGGTCGTGGCGCAGGATCGATCGCAGGCAGGCGGCGAACGTCACGCCGATGTCCGAATCGATGGGGATCTGCAGAATCCCGTCCAGATCGTACTCGACCGGATCCTCCGTGGTGATCAGTTTGTCTTCGATCTTGTTCAATTCATTCAGTGCCGAGTATAGCGTGGTGGTTTTGCCCGAACCGGTGGGCCCGGTGACCAGGATGATCCCGTTGGGGATGCCGATCACCTTGCGGAAACTGGCCAGCGTCGGATCGTCCATGCCGACTTTGGTCAGATCCAAAGCGACGACCGACCGGTCCAGCACCCGCATGACGACGCTTTCGCCGAACATCGTCGGCAACACACTGACTCGCAAATCCACCGGGTGCCCGCCCACGGACAGCTCGATCCGGCCGTCCTGGGGCAAGCGCCGTTCGGCGATATCCAGATTGGCCATGACTTTGATCCGCGTCGTGATGGCGAACGCCAGATGCCGCGGCGGCGGGACCATTTCGTACAGCACCCCATCGGCTTTGATCCGGATGCGGAATTCGTCCTCGAACGGTTCGAAGTGAACGTCGCTGGCATGGTCCTTGATGGCCATCAGCAGCACCATGTTCAACAGTTTGCGGACCGGCGCGCTGTCGGCCAACGCCTCGACGCTGGTCAGATCGATGGCCCCGGCTTTGCTCGACAAGGCCGCGGCGGCGCCTTTCAGCTCGATGTCGTCCTCCAGCTCGCTCAACACGCTGGCGATGCTCTCGCCGGCGGTGGCATAGTACCGGTCCATGGCCCGCTGGATTTCCCGCTGGGTGGCGATGACCAGCCGGATCTCGTAGCCCAGGAAATTTCGCAACTCGTCCTGGATCGCCAGATTCTGTGGATCGCAGGTCGCCAGCGTCAGCGTGTTTTCGTCCTTCACCACCGGGATCACCCGGTACATCTGCGCCATGGTTTCGCTGATCGTGCCGAGCAGCTCGCTCTCCAATTCAATTTCCGCCAGGCTGACCACCTGCATGTGCATCTGCTCGGCCAACCCTTGAACCAGTTGGTCGTCGGTGATCAGCCCCATATCCTCGGCGACGCTGCCCAGCATCTCGCCGGGACGTTGCTGCTGTTCGTCCAGCAGCATCTCCAGTTGTTCATCAGTGATAAAACCAAGATCGACAAGGATTTGGCCGAGCCGTCGGATGGCCATGAGTACCTCTTTTATATGTGGGTGCGGTAAATCAGGTTTTCTTCCACTTAATCTTTCACTTAATCTCATCCCCCCCTCGGTCCTGAAAACCCAGAAGATTAGGTGAAAGATTACGTGAAAGATTAGGTGCTTTTTTAGTTCAGCGGTTACCGATTCTCTACGGTAATAAGTTCCTGTAGTTTGGATTTAGTGTTTGAATGCATCGGGAACGTCCTTTTCCTTGTCCTCTTCCTCCATGCCTCGCTTGGCATTGACGATCCGTTTTGCCAGATCATCCGGATTATGCGCCTTGGACAGCACCTCTTCGAGCGCGCATTTTTCTTCTTTCCACAGTTTGAACAGGGCGTCGTCCATCAATTGCATGCCGTGCTTGGCCCCCGTCTGGATCGACGATGTGATCCGGAAGATCTTGTTTTCACGGATCAGGTTGCCGATCCCCGGCGTGACGACCAGCAATTCGTAAGCCGCACAGCGGCCGCCCCCGATCCGTGGCAGCAGCGTCTGAGCCAGCACGGCGATGATCGACGATGCCAACTGGGTGCGGATCTGGTCCTGCAGGTTCCCCGGAAAGGCGTCGATGATGCGGTTGATCGTGCCTTGAGCGCTGCTGGTGTGCAGCGTCCCGAAGACCACGTGGCCTGTCTCGGCGGCCGTGATGGCGGCTTCGATCGTTTCCAAGTCTCGCATTTCCCCGACCAGGATCACATCCGGATCCTGCCGCAACGCGCGTCGAATCGCCTCGCTAAAACTGGGCACATCCACGTGCACTTCGCGCTGGTTGACCGTGGATTTTTTGTGGTAGTGATAAAATTCGATCGGGTCCTCGATCGTGATGATGTGATGATCAACGTTTTCGTTGATGTAATTCACCAGGCTGGCCAACGTCGTGCTCTTGCCCGACCCGGTCGGCCCGGTGACCAAGAACAGGCCGCGGGGACGCATCACCAGCTTGGTGACCACGTCGGGCAAACCCAGCTTCTCCGGCGGCAGGTAATCGTTGGGGATCTGCCGCAGGACCATCGAGATCTGACCGCGTTGTTTGAAGATCGAAACTCGAAAACGCGCTTGGTCGCCGAACGCAAACCCAAAGTCGGCACTACCGGCCTCCTGCAATTCACGCTGGCAACGCTCGGGCGCGATGCTCTTCATCAGCGCGACCGTGTCCTCCTGCTCCAACGTCTTTGTCTCCAGACGCCGCATGCGGCCGTGAAGACGGAAAACGGGCGGTTGGCCGACCACGATGTGGATATCGCTGGCCCCCTGCTTGACGCAGGCCTGCAACAATTTGTCGATCAGAATAGTCTGTGCCATAAGAAAACTACCTCGTAGTGGGCACTACGCGTCCTAGCCTTTCGGGGAAGCGGTGGTCGTCATGCTGAGAAGATCGGTTACATTTCGCCGTCGTGGCCCCGAACGGCCAACACGATTATTGCCCGCAGTACCCGACGACTCAAACGAAACCTGAGATTCCACCTACGATCGACCAGAAAAAAGACCGCGCCGCCTTGGGGGCTCGCCAGTGCTTGTGACAAAATTGACGAAAATGTCCTTTGCTTGGGAATCAAACGAGCGAACCGGCTGTTATCGACAAGTCAGTCTGTCCCGCGCTCGCTCAAGTACCCAGAACGGACTGGTTTTTACTTGCCCTTCCTAGCTGGGCGTGAGGATCTCGATTTCCGAGTCCTGTTCGGTGCGTTTCGCCACGCGGAAGACCTCGTCCAACGTCGTCATGCCTTTGAGCGCCTTCTCTAAACCATCGATATACAAGGTCTTCATGCCTTGCGTAATCGCCAATCTTCGCACGTCCGCGTTGGACTTGGCATCGAAGATCATCTCGCGAATCTGCGCCGTCACCATCATCAGTTCGTGGATCCCCGTACGGCCTCGATACCCACTTCGCTGGCAATGATTGCAGCCTTTGCCCTTCATAAAGGTTGACTTGGCCGCGATCTCCGGCGAAAGCCCCGCCGCCTCTAATTCCCCTACCAACGGTTTGTAAGGCTGCTTGCAACGCGTGCAAACCGTCCGCACCAGACGTTGAGCCAACACGGCGATCACGGTGCTTGCCACCAGATAGCTGGGTACTCCCATATCGATCATACGTGTGATAGCGCTGGGCGCATCGTTCGTGTGCAGTGTACTGAAAACCAAGTGTCCAGTCAAAGAAGCTTGGATACCCATGGACGATGTCTCCTGATCTCGCATTTCGCCGACCAGGATCACGTTCGGGGCCTGGCGCATCATGGCGCGGATGATGCGGGCAAAGTCCAGCCCGATGCTGTGCCGGACCTCGCACTGGTTGATACCCGGCAGGTAGTACTCGACGGGATCCTCGGCGGTGATGATCTTTCGGTCGGGTCGGTTCAGGTGGTTCAGTGCTGCATACAAGGTGGTCGTCTTTCCGGACCCTGTAGGACCGGTCACCAGGATGATCCCGTTAGGGCGGCGGATCAGCGCCTGGAACTTTTTGTAGTTCAGTTCGGACAGGCCCAATTGGCGGACACCGACCTTGATATTGTCCTTGTCCAGCAATCGCATGACCGTGGCCTGGCCATGGCTGGTCGGCAAGATACTGACTCGAAGGTCCATTTCTTTTTCACCGACGGTGATCTTGATCCGCCCGTCCTGGGGGCGGCGTCGTTCGGCGATGTCCAATCGAGACAGGATTTTGATGCGCGAGGTGATGGCGCTCAACAGACGCCGCGGGGGGCTGTCCCGTTCGATCAGGATCCCGTCGATCCGATAGCGGACACGAATGCGGTTCTCGAACGGTTCGATATGGATGTCCGAAGCTCGCAATTGGACGGCTTCCTGGATCAACAGGTAGACCAAGCGGACGACCGGCGCGCTGGTTTCGTCGACCGCTTCGCCGCCGGTGGCGATGTCATCGGTGGTGGTTTCGGTAAAATCGATGGCCGTGTCGGTGAATTCCTGCAGCATCGAGTCGGCACTTTCGCCCTCCATCTGGCCATAATGGCGGTTGATGGCGGCCTGGATGGCCTCTTTGGGGGCCAGCACGGTTTCGATGCGTCGGTTCAGGATAAAGCGAAGCTTGTCGGTGGTCTCCAGATCCAGCGGGTCGCTCAAGACCACCGTCAATACGTCGTCCTCCACCGATAGGGGCAGGACCGAGTTTTCCCGAGCAACCGCTTCGGGTACCAGCTCTACAACACTTTCGGGTATTTTCACGGCGGAAAGATCGACGTATTTCATGCCATGCTGCTTGGCCATGGCCTTGACGACCTGGTCGGCGGTGGCATAGTCCAGATGGACCAGGCATTCTGCCACCGGTCGCTGCTGCTCGGAAGCCAACTGTTGCGCTTCCGCTAATTGTTCCGGGCTGATCATGCCTTTGCGGAGCATGATCGCCGTGAAGTCACTACCCCGAGCCACCATAGTAAGTCCCCTTCGTTCTGGACGAGTTCCTGTATATTCGACGGTCGGAACGAACCCAACTTCCGAGAAGATCGGTATTCTGGACAAATTTACCAGCCATACTCTATCTTGCTCGATGGGAACTCTGCCTGTCAATCGGGAAAAGGGCCGATTTGGATGATCAATCTTTCCAGGAAAGGATGACTTTTCCCGACTGACCGGATTCCATGGCGGCGATGCCCTCTTCGAATTGGGTGTAGTGCAAGCGGTGCGTGATCACCGGTTGGATGTCCAGACCGCTTTGGATCATGACGGTCATTTTATACCAGGTTTCGTACATCTCGCGTCCGTAGATGCCTTGGATCGTCAGCATGTTGAAGACGACCGTGTTCCAGTCGATGGCCGTTTCGGTCTCTGGAATGCCCAGCATGGCGATCTTGCCGCCGTGGCACATGTTGTCCAGCAGCTCGCGAAAGGCTTGCGGATTGCCGGACATTTCCAGGCCGACATCGAATCCTTCGGCCATCCCCAACTGTTTTTGGGCGTCGGCGATCCGTTGCGTGCGTGCGTCCAATGCCAGGGTGGCGCCCATCCGTCGCGCCAATTCCAAGCGGTACGGGTTCACATCGGTCACGACCACGTGGCGGCAACCGGAGTGTTTGACGACGGCGATGGCCATCAATCCGATGGGTCCGGCGCCGGTGATCAAGACGTCCTCGCCCAGCACGGGGAACGAGAGGGCCGTATGGACGGCGTTGCCGAACGGGTCGAAAACGGAGGCCACATCCAGGTCGATGTCCGGGGCATGATGCCAGACGTTGGTCATCGGCAGCGCCAGGTACTCGGCGAACGCGCCCGGTCGGTTGACGCCGATCCCCTTGGTTGCCGCGCACAAGTGGCGGCGGCCGGCCAGGCAATTGCGGCAGCGTCCGCAGACGACGTGGCCTTCGCCGCTGACGACGTCGCCAGGGAAGAAGTCGGAGACGTTCGCACCCACCTCGACAATCTGGCCGACGAATTCATGACCGACCACCATCGGTACCGGGATCGTTTTCTGAGCCCAAGCGTCCCATTTGTAGATGTGCAGGTCGGTCCCGCAGATCCCCGTCCGATCGACGCGGATCAAGACGTCGTTGATCCCGACTTGGGGTTCCGGGACGTCTTGTAACCAAAGCCCTCGTTCGGCGTGACTCTTCACTAACGCTTTCATGGCCTGTTTCTTCCTTTCGTGACTCAAGGGTAGGAGGGTGGTTCGAGTTGTGGCAGCACAATCGATTCGGGCGGCAGGTCGTCGTAAAATCGCTGGTCCTGTCTGGCCATGTCCAGCAACCAGGAAGTGGGCTGGAATCGGCTGCCCAACGACTGGTAGGGCTCCAGCATCTGGGCGATGCGAGCGGCACCCAGCGTGTCCGCCCAGAACAGCAAGCCGCCCTGTTCGGCCGGAAAGCCCAGCCCGTAGATCATGCCCAGATCGATATCGCGGACATCGCGCACGATGCGTTCTTCCAGCAATCGAGTCGCCTCCAACAGCATCGGCAGGAACAGCCGGTCGGTGATCTCCGCAGCCGTTATCGGCCGTGTGCGACGGACGTACGGTTCCAACAGGTCGATGACCGTCGAATCCGGTTGCCCACGCTGCTGGCCAGGTTCGTAGCGGTAGAAACCGGTACCCGATTTGCGCCCCAATCGGCCTTTACGGAACAGCGCGGGCAGCACCGGCAGCGGGGTGATGCGGTCCGGAAAGGCTTCCCACAACGTGCGTCCGGCGAGAAAAGACGTATCGACGCCGACCAGGTCGATCAGCGCCAGCGGACCTAACGGCATCCCCATCGCCTCCGCAGCTCGATCGATGTCGGTGATCGTGGCGCCGGCGATCAGCAGTTCGAGCGATTCGTTCAAGTAGGGCGATAGCAGCCGATTGACCAGGAATCCCGGACTGTCGTGCACGACGATCGGCATCTTGCCGATCCGCAACGCATGCTGGACGACCGTGGCGACCGTCTGGTCGCTGGTCAGGTCGCCTCGCACGATTTCCACCAGCCGCATGTACCGCACCGGATTGAAGTAGTGCATCCCGACAAACCGCTCGGGGTGCTGCAGGCTGCGCGACAGGGACGAAATCGGGATGGTGGACGTGTTGGAGACCAGCACGGCGGTCGGTGGCACGTGCGTTTCCAACTGCTGGTAGATGCGCCGCTTGACCTCGGCGGTCTCGACGACCGTTTCTACGATCAAATCGCAGTCGGCCAGTGCGGCCAGCGAGTCGGCCTGGTGCAACCAACGCGGAAGGTCCGCTGCCTTGGGTGCCACCGGTTGCTGGCCCACCGCGTCGGGCGACAGGTCGTCGGGCGGCGGCGGAGCGATCGCGAAACCCGCCGAGGATTCAGAAGCCCCGGCCTCGTCTACCACAGCAGGCATCGCTCGCGATAAGGCCTCGGCCGATGCATCCGCCAGATGGACGGGAACGGCCTTTTTCAGATGAGCGGCGGCGATCCCGATGCCCATGATCCCGGCACCGATGATCCCGACTCGCTGGACCGCTCGAGCGACCGTACCCTGCGGGACCACCGAATCATGCACGTTGTGCCGACGCAAGAGGTGAACGTTCACCAAGGCACGGTGGGTCGGCGACCCCCAAAGGTCGGCCGACGCTTCGGCGGCCGCGTGACAAGCCTGGTTGAGATCGTTTTCGATGCTGTGCCGCAACAGACTCAACGCCCGCTGGGCCGCGGGCCGGCGACCATACCAACGCTGTCGGATCGATTCCTCCGCCGAATCGGCCCAGACCTGCATCTGCCGACCGTCGATCGCCATCGGGGCAGCCAGACGCTGCCGACGTGCTCGCCATCGGCCCGACTGGACTTCCTGGCGGATCTGGTCCATGGCCGCCTGAAGCAAACGATCCGGCGAAACCAGATCGTCGGCCAGGCCCAGCGATCGAGCTTGCAGCGAGTCGATGCGTTCGTCCAACCCGATCATGCGGGAGGCATGATCCCAGCCGATCAGCCGAGGCAACCGAGCGGTTCCGCCCCAGGCCGGGATCAGGCCCAAATGGATCTCGGGAAAGCCGAATTGCGTGGCCCCACTGGTGCTGAATACCCGCCGATCACACCAACAAGCCAATTCCGCGCCGCCACCCAGGCAGACGCCAGCCACCGCAGCGACCGTGATGTAGTGAGCGGACGCAAGACGCTGGAGCGTTTTCTGAGCCCGGATCAGGTGATCGAGGACCGTTTCGCGAGGTTGGTCGATCGATCGGATCATCTGGTCGATGTCCGCACCGACCGAAAACGAACCCGGCTTGGCGGAGGAAAACACAGTCCCCAGCACTTGGGGGTGCGCATCCAGTCGGTCCAGTATCGTCTGCAGTTCGGTCAACACCTGAAAGCCGAGCAGGTTGACGCGGCTGTCCGGCGTATCCAATTCCAAGCAAGCGATTTCCGGTTCGGGAAACGAGAGCGTCCAGTAGGCTGCGCAGGATTCGGGCATTTCGGGTCGTTTTATTGTTTTGTCTGTCACACTTTGGATTCTGATCACGCGATGCGATGGGAAACCAGATTGTCAGGCTATGGCGAGTCGCGTACCAGCCCCCTTTGACTGTGGAAAGTTGCACCCCTTTCCGAACCGTCTCTTTCTTTTTTCTAATTTGGCCCCAAGATTGACGCTCAGATATCGAAGTGATATCATGACGATATGATTCAGCGGCAGAGGGAGCAGCCGTTTGGGTTGGTTGGTCGCTGCAGATGGGACCGTGGTCGGGTATCTCGATTGCGGGGCTAAGCGGCGATCGGCTGGTTCGGTCAAGCGTCTGGCGCGAACCGTTCCCGCTGAACGCACTGCTGGATCACTGGGAGGCTTGTGCTATGACTCGCGAGCAAGAGGTACGGGTGTTCAATGGTTGGCGGGCGTTGATGTGGACCTTGATGGTCTTCGCGATCGCCGTAGGGTTGTTGGTCTGGTTTGTGTTCTCTGCGATCGAGGCTTCGAATGCAGGCCAATCGCCGAATTTCTGGCTGTTGGTCGGTGGTGTGTTGGTGTTGGGATTGGGGGTGTTCGTGTGTAACGGGTTCTTCACTTTGCAGCCGAACGAAGCGCGGGTGCTGATCCTGTTCGGGCAGTATCGAGGCACGGTGCGGATCAGTGGTTGGCATTGGACCAATCCGTTGAACTCCAAGGTGCGGATCTCGTTACGGTCGCGGAACTTCAACAGCGAGAAGTTGAAGGTGAACGACAAGCGGGGGAATCCGATCGAGATCGCGGTGGTAGTGGTCTGGCGGGTCCAGGATACGGCTCAGGCCAGCTTTGACGTCGACCAGTTTCGGGAGTATGTCGAGGTCCAGAGTGAATCGGCCGTACGGCATTTGGCCAACTGCTATCCATACGATTACGGCGAGGAGGACGAGATCACGTTGCGCAGCGGGGTCGAGGACATCTCGCAGGCTTTGCAGCAGGAGTTGCAGGACCGGGTGCGCAAAGCCGGGGTGACGATCGAAGAAGCGCGGCTGACTCATCTGGCCTATGCTCCCGAGATCGCCGGCGCCATGCTGCGTCGTCAGCAGGCCGAGGCGATCATTGACGCGCGACAAAAGATCGTGCATGGCGCGGTCAGCATGGTACAGATGGCTCTGATCGAATTGGCCGAAAAGCAGGTGGTCGAATTGGACGACGATCGCAAGGCGGCGATGGTCAGCAATCTGTTGGTGGTGTTGTGCAGCGAGCAGGACGCGCACCCGGTGATCAACGCGGGCACGCTGTACGCGTGAACGGCTTTTTTGATGAAATCACGCAAATCGTTTCCATTACGCATTGATCCGGCGTTGTACGCCGAGCTGGAAGCCTGGGCTCAGCAGGAATTTCGCAGTGTCAACGGGCAGATCGAATACCTGCTGCGCCAGGCCGTTTCACGCCGTCGCGGCCAGCAGCCGCCGAGTCCACCTGCGGACGAGCCGCCTGACGCCAGCGCGCAGGAAGACCGCTGATTT
>SKVE01001005.1 GCA_007129635.1 Planctomycetaceae bacterium | reverse complement strand
CGAGTATCTGGGAGGCATCTCGGATCATTACATCGACCTGGACTTCACCGGCTGGCGGTACGTGGAACTGCTGCTGCGCGAACGCGATTCCCAGCGGCTGACCGATTACGTGTGGCCGTACGGCGCTGCCGGAGGCAGTCATGCGGTGTACCGCAACGCGGTGGATCGACGGCATGTCTCGCAGGTCAACCTGCTGTTGAACGAGATCCCGGCTCAAGGGCAAGTTGATATCCTGATCAGTCCGATCCATTCGCTGCCGGTGCGCCCGATCGAATTATTCCATCCCACGCTGGATGTGGGCGACAGCACGATCACCTTTCCGATCATCCTGCGATCGGGACATTACCTCGAACTGGAGAGCATGGACGATTGCGTCCTGTACGATGAACGGGGCGAGTTGATCCAACGTTTCCGGCCCGAGGCAGATGGGGTACCGATGCTGGCTGCGGGAAAGAACCGACTGCGATTCGATGGTCAACCACCCGAGGGCTCGCGCGCTCGTGCCGAGGTGACGGTGATCAGCTTGGGACAACCCTTTGGCCAGCGTCGCGCTGAATCGCAAATCCAATGGCACCGCTTGGACCGCCAGTACGACATCCCTCGAATCATCACGCGAATCGACGGCGACGACAACGAATGGACCATCGTTCGCCGTACCGAATCGACCGCTATCGATCGTGCACCGCCGAATCTGGAAATCGAGATCGCCGCGATTCAAATCGTCCCGCCGACCGATGCAGCGGAGGACGCGGCAGCCGAGGCGTTTTTGCACGAGCCCATCTTGACGATCGGCGGCCAGGCGGTGACCTTCCCCGTCCGGTTGGTCGAAGGCCAGCGGCTGATCTGTTACGACCAGACCTCATGGCGTGTCATCGACGGGCAGGGAACGGAAGTCGCCGCAGGGCAATTACCCGAACCGCTGCCGAACCTGGCACCGGGAACCCATCCGATCACGCTGGATTTCGGTGAACAAGCCGCGTCCAGCATCCGCGTGGTCGTCAAGACCACCAAAATATACAGTCATGATCCCTAAATTCCACCGGATCAACCACCGGATCACGGCCTAAGCACCCGGCCAGGAGTTTCTTGACAATCAAGGTAGCCTATCCTGCCGGACGATTTCGTGTATCATCCAGCCTTGTGACACGCGTTGCCTGGAAGGTACGATCGCCATTGAGACAATGCTACCTCATGGAGCCAGCTTCACCATGTATAACACCCCCGACGGAATCCGCGTCCTGCAGGGAGACGAGCGGCAACTGTTTATCGAGTCGTTGGGCATGCTCGTCGATGCACTGGCGTGCGAAGAACTGTTGACTGACATCCAGGTTCTTGAGGATTTGACACAGAACCAGAAGATCGCGACGTACCACGCCGTGGCCCGCGCCCTGCTGAACGAGGATGAACCGCCGCCCGTGTTGACGGCCGTGATCGAGGCGGCTGTGGCCAGTGTCTACCAGCAGATTCGTGGGATGATCATGTGGGAATTGGACAGTGCAGACGATGATGATGGCGCGGACCTCGGATTCGGCGAATTGCCGGAGGAGCCAAGTTGGCGTGAACAGGCGATTGCCGCGGGACGGCAGGTGGGTTTCGAACACCTGCCGGAAGCGGACGAGACGGATTTCGACGAGTGGGACTTGCTGATCCTGTGCCTGGAAGACCGGGTGCTGTGGGACCAGGACTGGGCGATGGTAGACCATCCGGACGCATCCCCGGAGCTGGCGCGCCACATCAAGCAAGAACTGGGAATCCAGGACGACTACTTCGTCACGATCCCCCATGATCCCAAGGACGCCGAGGCTGAACGGTTACTGGCCGAACTGAGGAGCATGACGGAGGATGCCCGCTGACGGTCGTGTCCGTCACCGCCAGCCCCATTCCCCCAAACTCGTTTCCCGACCATGACCCAGGCGAGACGCTATCACTCGCCTTCCGAGTCAGCTCATGGCGTTACCCGTGGCTAGGACGAAGACACCTGCGATCAGGGCAGCGATTCCGAAGAGGACCCACGCGATGCTCTGGCGACTGGCGCCCGTCCATTCTCCGGTGCGGAACCCGTGAACGTTGCCCACGATGATGGCCAACGACATGAACGTGGGATAACCCACCGGAACGCCCAGATCGCCCAACCGCGGGAAGCCCAGGTTGAACAGATAGATGGCTCCGTTGTGCAGCAACGCCATCAGCAAGGCGATCCACAGCACCGACCCGACTCCGGGTGCCGCGAAATTCCGCCAGGTGTTGTTCTTGGTCAATCGCCAGGCGCAGTACAAGCACGACGATATCGCGCCACCCCACAGGATCGCCACCGTCGTGGTCCAGGAAGCTTGCCACGGGGCGTTACCGAATTGCGATTGAGCCGCTTCGAAAATCGGACCGGTATAGCTGGCCGCGACTCCATAACAAGCACACAGGAACCCGGACAGGATGGCGATGATCAGCCCGACCAGCATCCGCGGTTGCCGCTGCGCCGTTGGATCCTGCTCGCTGGCCGTCTTCTTGGGTACGCTGCGATCCTTCAGCATTCCGGCCCGGCCCGACAACACCACGCCGGCCACACAGGTAGCAACGCCCAGCAGGATCACACCGCCCTGAGCCGTCAGGATCCGTTCCGGGTGATGCAACGCCATCGGGGCGATAGCGCCGAAGATGATCTGCGCCCCATAGTTCAGCGAATACGCCAGCGACAACCCGATGAACGCGAAACTCATCCCCAACGTCATCGAACCGGCGCCCCACAACAGGCCGAAGACCATCGGCAACAACAGCCCCGCCAGCCCGACGTG
>SKVE01000470.1 GCA_007129635.1 Planctomycetaceae bacterium | reverse complement strand
GGGCGCACCACCAGTTGCCGGCCGTCGGCCAGCGTGAATGTCTGTTCCAGGTCCGCGGGGTACGGTTTCCCGGTAGACAAAATCTGGTTCGCGTACACCAGATGGCGACGCTTGGCCGCGTGCAGCAGTTCCGAGCGGAAATCGGGATGGGCGATCGAGATCAGCGACATGGCGCGCTCTCGCATGGTCTTGCCGTGCAAGTAGGCCACACCGTACTCGGTGACCACGTAGTGGATGTCGCCGCGCGTGGTGATCACGCCGGCGCCCGGCTGCACGACGGTTACGATGCGGCTGCGGACACCGTCCGGTCGCCGTGCCGTGCTGGGCAGGGCCAGGATCGGCTTGCCTCCGCGTGCCATGGCCGCCCCGCGCATGAAGTCGGCGTGGCCGCCCATGCCGCTGTATAACTGCTCGCCCAGCGAATCGGCTACGGCCTGGCCGGTCAAGTCGATTTCGATGGCCGAGTTGATCGCCATCAAGTTGTCATGCTGGCAGATCACCCGCGGGTCGTTGGTATAGTCGGAGGGATACATCTCGATCCCCGGATTATTGTCCAGGAAACGGAACAAGGCGTGGGTACCCGCCGCAAAGCTGCTCACGATTTTCCCCTGGTGCAAGGTCTTGCGCTGGCCGGTGATCACGCCTTGCGCCACCAGATGCATCACGCCGTCCGAGAGCATCTCGGTGTGGATGCCCAAGTCCTTCCGATCGCCCAACGACCGGAGGATCGCGTCCGGCAGGTGGCCGATACCCATCTGGAGCGTATCGCCGTCGGAGACCAACGACGCGACGTGCCCGGCAATCCGTCGGCTGATCGCATCCAGGTCGGTCACGACGGGCCATTCCAGCAGCGGCTCGTCGTGTTCCACCAGGAAATGGATGTCGCGCACGTGCACGAAGCTGTTGCCCAGCGTGCGCGGCATGTGGGAATTCACCTGGGCGATCAGGGTCTTGGCGGACAGGGCCGCTGCAAGCGTCACGTCCACAGAGACTCCCAGGCTGCAAAACCCGTGCTTGTCGGGCGGGCTGACCATGATCAGCGCCACGTCGATCGGGATGCGGCCCGAGCGGAACATTTCGGGAATCTGCGAGAAGAAGATGGGCGTATAGTCGGCGCGGCACTGGCCGACGGCTTCGCGGAGACCGTGACCGATGAAAAACGCGTTGGCCCGGAACCGCTCGGCGTACCGGAGTTCGGTATAAGGCGCGACGCCCATGGTCAGGACGTTCATCAGTTCCGTGTCCTGGGCGTGGTCGCCGCTTTCCACCAGTGCGCGGATCAGCGCCTGGGGTTCGCCGCACGCCGACCCGATGAAGACGCGATTGCCCGCCTTGATCTGCTTCATCGCGACCGCAGCGGGCACCAGTTTCTTCCGCCAGGTTTCACGCCAATCGGTGGTCATAGTAGTCCCGTCTTCCCGTGCCTCGGCAACAGCCGCTCCGACCGCCCGGACGGCCGTTCGTCCAGACGGATTGCGTTTTCTTTCGGTTCGGGATGCGCACCGCGGTGGGTGGCGTAAACCCGCGTGAACGTCGCGCCGATCAGCACGGCCTGCGAGGAATAATAGACCCACAGCAGCACGATCACCAGCGAACCGGCCGCTCCGTAGACCGAAGTGACCCCGGCCACTGCCAGATACCAGCCGATCAAATGGTTGCCGAACAAGAACAACAGGCCCGTGACGCTCGCCCCGACCCACACGTCGCGCCAGGCGATCCTGATATCGGGCAACACGCGGTAGACCAGCGCGATCGCGAGGGTCAGGACCGCCCAGGAGACAACCAATGTCATGCCTCGCCAGAACGGGACGCCTTCGCGCGTCAGCGATTCCGGCAGGATACGGCCGAGCGCAGCAAGGGTCGCGGTGACCAGCAGGGCAGCCAGCAGCAGCGTGCTGGTTCCCAAAACGGTCAGGAACGATCCCAGCCGGTCACGCAGGACGTCTCGCAGTCCCCGCCCCGGTTTCGGCGTCACTTGCCAAATCGCGTTCAACGCGATTTGCAATTGGGTGAACAATCCGGTGGCGCCAAACCCGAAGAAAACGATGCTCAAGATCGTCGCCGGGACGCCCGAGCCGCTCCGGTAGGTGTACAGCGAGGTGGCCTCGACCGCCTCGGCCACGGTGGGACCGACGGAACTTTCGATCTCCTTGTTCAACCGGCCCTGCGCCGCCTCGGGGCCGAGCACCAAGCTGGCGGCGGTAAAGGCCAGCACGATCACCGGGGCAATGGAGAAGATGGCGTAAAAAGCCAACGCGGCGGCGACCTCGAACGCGTTGGAATTCCACCATTCGAGCCCCGTTTGCTTCAGCACACGCCCGATCCGCATGCGAACTGGAGGAACGGCCGGGCCGCTTACCATGGCTTGAGTTTCCAGCCCAGCACAAACCCGATGCCGAAGCTCCAGAGCGCGATGACCTCGGGCCGCTCGCGCCCATATTCGCGCAGCAAATCCAAGGCGCCCTTGCACGTCTCTGCGCAGGGTTCCGGCCCCGTCGGGGTCTCGTTCTGTGGCTCCATGACGTTAGGTTCTTCGATGGTCGAGGCCATGTCTGGTTCCTTTGTTGGTTGCTCGTGCGTGAACAAAGCTCTAGTGAAAAAAATCAGTCTTCCTGAAATGGCTGGGCTGCCGACGCCTCCGGGCTGTGCAACGAGTCCTTGATCCAATTCAGATTGCGGATCAATTCTTCGCGGGAACGCTGGAACACCCGCCCGACTCCGCGGACCTGGGACCACCCCACAATTCCCAGGACGATTGTCATAAGTAGCCCGCTGAGCGCGGCCGTCGAAAGGG
>SKVE01000502.1 GCA_007129635.1 Planctomycetaceae bacterium | reverse complement strand
TTGCGTGAATTCAACGACGGCCTGTACCACATTCGCGAAGCGCTCAGCACGGGCGTCCAGCACATGGCCGCCCAGGACACCCAGCAACGCGATCTGTTCCTGAGCGCCATGCTGCAGCACCTGAAGGATCTGAGTGGCAGCCTGCACACGATCGGTACTTCGGTCCAGCAAGTCACCGCCGAAGCCGGATCGCTGCGGAACGCGGAAGCGACCACGACCGAACCGCCCCCGCAAAAAGTGATCGTCCGGCACTCGGTTCCCCGATCCATCCTGGATGTCATCCGCAGCCAATTCGACCTGATGAACCGCTGGCTGCAACCTTTGTCCAACGCGGCCGATACCCAGAACCAGCAACTGCAACGTCTTCAACAGGCCATGCAAGCCTGTCTGGCCAACTACAACACCCTGGTCCAGGAACTGGAACGAGCACGCGAGAACCCCCAGCATTGATTCGGCCGCTCGGACGGGCTCAAGCCCCTCGTTGCATAAGCAGTAGGACGGATTGGTAGTCTGTCCGTAAACCGCCCATGCCGGAACCGGTGCTTCGTCGTTTGACGACGGATCTAGCCAACAGTGATCGCCGCAGGGACGGGTTGAACAACTGCAAGCAGGCCCCGGCCTCGGCAGAGAAGCATCTGGCGAACACCTGAAAACAGGGTCTGACCCCATCTTAGTTTTCATGGAACCGACGGTCAGATCCCGTATTTGCGCATCAGGGCGTGCAGGTTGGTGCGTTGGATGCCGATTTCTTCGGCGGCGTGGCTGACGTTGCCGTCGAAGCGGCGGAGGGTTTCGGTCAGAAAACGACGTTCCAGGTCTTCGACGACCGAGTCCCGTACCTGCTGCTTCAGTTTTTTGAATTCCTCCCAGGACTGCGGCAGTTGCGTAACAGACGCCGCCGGGGACGCTTGGCGGATCTCCGGCGACAGGTGACGGAGTTCGATCCGTTCGCCCTCGCACAGGATCGCCATCCGCTCGACGATGTTCCGCAACTCGCGGACGTTACCCGGCCAGCCATAGCTTTCCATCTGCGCCATGGCTTCCTGGGTAAAGCCTTTCACCGGGGTGTCCAGCGTCTTGCAGAACCGATCGAGAAACACGCCGGCCAGCAACGGGATGTCGCCGCGCCGCTCGCGCAGCGGCGGCAAGTAGACCGGGACCACGTTCAAGCGATAGTACAGGTCCTCGCGGAACGAGCCCTCGCGAACCAGTTCGTGCAGATCCCGATTGGTGGCTCCGATCAGACGGATATCGATCTCCCGCTCGGCCGTGTCGCCCACCTTGCGTACGCGTTTGCTCTCCAGCACACGCAGCAATTTGCCTTGGATCTCCATCGTCAAGTTGGCGACTTCGTCCAGAAACAGGGTACCCTTCGTCGCCGCTTCGAACAGGCCTTGCTTGCTCGCAATGGCACCGGAGAACGAGCCTTTCACGTGGCCGAATAATTCGCTTTCCAGCAGCGTGGGGGCCAGCGCGCTGCAATCACAGGCTAGCAGCGGCCCGTCCTTGCGGCGGCTGAGGCGATGAAGGGCACGGACCAGCATTTCCTTGCCGGTGCCGCTTTCTCCGGTGACCAGGACGGTGCCATCGGTCGGAGCCACTCGTTTGATCAATCCGAAGACGTGCTCCATCGCCCGGCTCTCACCGATAATCCCCTCGAACCCCCGGTTCAGTTCCAACTCCTGGCGCAAGGCGGCGTTTTCGCGGATCAGGGTCGAGTGCTCCCAGACCCTCGCCAGCACCATCTTCAACTGGTCCGGTGAAAATGGCTTGCTCAAATAGTCGGCCGCCCCCTGCTTGATGGCCTGCACGGCATTTTCGACCGTAGAATGCCCCGTAATGATCACGACTTCCGAGGAGACATTAGCGGCCTTGATCTGGGCCAGCAGATCCAGCCCGTTGGCTCCGGGCAGCATCAGGTCCAGAAAGATCACGTCGTAGCCGCCTGACAACGCTACCTGAAGGCCGGCGTGCGGATCTTGGTAGACGTCGATTGCGTGCCCTGCAGGAGCCAGCGTCCGCTTGATGCTCAAGCCGACCACGGCTTCATCGTCGATGACCAGAATACGGTGTTGCATAGGGATTCTCTCACGTTGACTTCACTCTGCCGTCGCCAAAAACGGGTGCTCGCGGGGAACCGATTCCGCTGTCGCCACGACGGGCTCTTGACCCAGAGCGGGGAAAATCAGGATCACCGTGGTTCCGCGCCGCGGTTGGCTATCAAATTCGATCATGCCGCCATGCTGCCGTACGATGCCATAGCTGACGCTCAATCCCAAGCCCGTACCTTTGCCGACGGGCTTGGTGGTGAAGAAGGGGTCGAACACGCGTTCGAGGTGCTCCGGGGCGATGCCGCCACCGGTGTCTTCGAGTATCACCATCACCCCGCGCTGCTGGCTGCGCGTGCGGACCGTCAGCGTGCCGCCCTGGGGCATGGCCTCGCAAGCGTTCAGCGACAGGTTCAGCAGCACTTGCTGCAACTGGTTCATATCCCCTTCGATATCCGGCAGATCGTTGGCCAGGTCCTCGTCGATCGCGATGCGTTCGAACAGTTTCTGGTTGCGGATCAAGCGGATGGTTCGCACGATCACTTCGTTCAGATTCAGCGGTTCCTTGATCACCGCTCGCTCGCGGGCAAAGTCCAGCAAGCCGCTGACGATCTCTGCGGCTCGGGTGGTTTCATGGATGATCAGATCCAGATCCTGCAGGTCCTGGTCATCCATATTGGACTTTTCCTTCATCAGGTGGGCGAACGTCAGCACGCCTGTGAGCGGGTTGTTGATTTCGTGGGAGACGC
>SKVE01000309.1 GCA_007129635.1 Planctomycetaceae bacterium | reverse complement strand
TGGATACCAACGAACCGCTGCTGCGGAGCGATTGGACGATCTACCGGGGCGGCGCGGTGTTCTTCGATGGTGCCGAAGATTGCGAAGTGATCGACTGCGAGTTCGATCAATTGGGTGGCAATGCCGTGATGGTCAGCGGCTATAACCGGCGAATCGCCGTGCGGGGCTGTTTGATCAGCGACAGCGGAGCCAGCGGCGTGGCGTTTGTGGGCGATCCCGACTCGGTTCGCAGCCCGCTGTTCGAATACCACCAGCGTCAGAGCTTCGACCAGATCGACCGCACCCCGGGGCCGCGGAACGAGAATTACCCGGCCGATTGTCTGGTCGAAGACTGCTTGATCCGGCGAGTCGGGCGAGTGGAGAAACAGGCGGCGGGCGTACAGATCTCGATGGCGGCTCGGATCACCGTCCGCCATTGCTCGATCTACGAGACACCGCGAGCCGGGATCAACATCAGCGAAGGCACGTTCGGCGGGCATCTGATCGAATTCTGCGATGTGTTCGACACGGTGCTGGAGACGGGCGATCACGGCAGCTTCAATTCCTGGGGCCGCGATCGCTTTTGGGGGCTGAAAGAGGCGCCCGAGGATCAACTGACCGATTTGGCCCTGCTGGACATGTTGGAACCCAATGTGATCCGCAACAGCCGCTGGCGCTGCGATCACGGCTGGGATGTCGATCTGGACGATGGTTCCAGCAGCTACCATGTCTACAACAACCTGATGTTGCACGGCGGACTGAAGTTCCGCGAAGGCTTTCATCGCATCGCAGAGAACAACATCCTGGTGAACAATTCGTTCCACCCGCACGTCTGGTATCCGAACAGCCGCGACGTGTTTCGCCGCAATCTCGTGTTCACCCCGTATCGTCCGATCCGCGTCGATCGGCCGTGGGGCAAGACCGTCGACCATAATCTGCTGCATCGGCCCGACGTGGACCAGGTGCAACCGGCCGAGATCTTGCAGCAGCAGAGCGGACGCGACCAGCATTCCTTGATCGCCGACGCTCGGTTCGTCGATCCGGCCAGCGGCGATTACCGCGTCCGGGAAGACTCGCCCGCCTTGGCGCTGGGCTTCCAGAACTTTCCGATGGACCGCTTCGGCGTGCAAAAACCCCAGCTAAAAACGATCGCTCGCACTCCGGATCTGCCGACGGTGCAGACGGTCGAACCACAGGAGACGCGACCGATGGAAAAGGCGGTCCGCATCTGGTTACAGGCCCACGTACGGGAGTTGGAGGGTGAAGAGTTTTCGGCGTTCGGTGTCAGCCGGGACGCGGGGGGCGTGCATTTGGCCGAAGTGCCGGACGAGTCGCTGGCCGCAGCCAGCGGTTTGCGGACAAACGATGTGGTGCAGAGCGTGAACGGCCAGCCAGTCAAACACCTGGGCGATCTGTACCGGTTGCAGGATGCGGCGGATGGCCAACCGCTGAAGGTCGGACTGATGCGCGGTCAACAGGAGCTAACAACGCAGGTCGTCGATTATCCGTTCGTTGTGACCGAATCCCCGTCCGGCAGGAACTTTGTCATCCTCCCGCTGGCCGATGCGGCTCGGACGATCCCGATCCGAAAGATCGAGTCCCGGCCGTCGACGGCCAACGAGCGGCTGGATACCTTGCACGACGGGCGGCTGGCCGAGAACTACGGTCCGGTGTTTCGTAACGGCGTGGTGGGCGGCATGTATCGGGTCGATCTGGGCAGTGTCCAGCCGATCGCCGCAGTTCGCACGTGGTCCTACCACCAGCAAGGCAAGCGAGGCAACCAGCACTGGACGCTGTACGGTAGCGACGGCGAGGAAGATCCCGGCTGGGATGTCGAGGATGCAACTCGTTTCACGCCGATCGCCGAGGTCAACACGATGGGCATGGCCATCGACCGGTTCCAAGCGACCAGCGTCCAACGAGCCGGCAATCGATCCTTGGGTTCATTCCGCTGGTTGATCTGGGTCGTCCGCCCCGTCACCAGCATCCACGAGAACACGGCCATGCAAGAGTTTCAGGTCATCCCGGCACCCTAAGCACCTTCCCAGAATGACAAGGAGTTTGGCATGAGAATCATCGTGATCCGATCGGTATTGGCCACGATCTTGCTGTGGGGCGCGGCAAACGCCCAGGAGTTGCCGAGAGTAGAGCCCGTGGATTTGAGCCAGATCCATCTGGCCGATTTCACTGACCGGGACATCGATGTCCTCACAGGAAACGCTGCCAATTTCCCTTTGCCTTATTATCTGGCCCATTTCCACCGATTGGCCAACGCGGTCGTGGAGGAAGGCGAGCACCGGGGATTCCTTGATTTGGCCGTATGGCGTCGGGCGCAGGATAATCAGCCGTACAATGCCCGCATCATGGAGAACATCTTATCCCTCGCCTTCTTCTACTGTACGGACAAGCCGTGGAACCCATATTACGGTGACCAGGCCGTGCGTGCTCGGTTGGAGGCCGCCCTGCAGTTCTGGACGGAGATGTCCAACGAGCGAGGCCAGTTCAGCGAATACGGCTGGGGCCGATGGAGTCTTGCACCGACGGCCTTTGCCACGAAATTCATGGGCGAAACACTTCGTCTGCTGGCCGATGGTCCCCCCATCGACCCGCAGCTTCACCAGGCCGTGATCGAAACGAATCGGAACGCGTTTCGGTCCTCGTTCGAGGACGGCCATTTCCTGGAACACGCCACGCGGTTCACCAATCAATGGGGCAACTTCTGGCCCGGTGCCATGGCTCATATCGATCTGCTGGATGACGCGGACCTGGCCCAGCAGCTCCGGAAATGGACCGCAGCGACATCCGTCGGTGGCCAGTACG
>SKVE01000101.1 GCA_007129635.1 Planctomycetaceae bacterium | reverse complement strand
TGTCGCCAGGTTGACAATCGTTGACCAGCAGTTGAAGCGACGAAAAATCTGTGACCGTTTTCCCGCCAAACTTGACGATAACATCTTCCGCCTTGATGCCAGCTTTCTCAGCCGGGGTACCCGGATAAACCTGCACGATCTTCGCCTGGCCCGTATCCTGAGCCCCCCGCACCCCAATGACCGGACCTGTGCCCGGGAAGTGGCCCCATTGATCTCCGTTGGCCAACCGTTCCCAATTCTCGCGGTACGCAACGACCGGAACATGAAGATTGGCCGTTAGGTCGCGACCGATCCGGCTGTTAATCCCAATCACTTTGCCCTCCATGTCAAACAAGGGGCCGCCCGAATCGCCACCCACCAAGGTGCAATCGGTCGTTACCGCAAAGCGATCTGTCGATAGTACCCGCCCAATCCGAACGACCGGTGCGCGGCCCTGCTTGTAACCGCCGGGATGACCGGTAACCAGGCACCATTGTCCACGGCGAAGCGAATCGTTTTCTGCCATTTCTGCGTAGGGCCAAGGGCCCGCGTCCGTAATCTTCATCAAACCTGCATCCAGCGTCAAATGGCAGCCCAAGGTGGTTCCGCGAACGCGACGCCCGTCAGACATAATGACGGTCGCTCGATGATTCGGTTGGCCTGCAACATGGGCCGCCGTCAAAATGTAACCGTCTTCGCTGATGATCACACCGCTACCGTGTGCTGAACCGACGACGACCGCAACCGTGCTGCGAACCAATCGATCCGCTAACTGCTGCTGATGGACTTGCATGGCTTGCAGATCGGCGATCGATTGCGGCGGTTGACCGTCGAAAATCTGCTGCAAATTCACCGTCGTCGAAACGGTCTGATCGTCGGCAGCCAGCGTTTGGAAAGAAAAAATGAGGAGAAGGAGGGTGGACCCGAATCGGAAGAAATCCGAAAATTTCGTCATGGTTTACGCCTCACCTGGTTTAAAGAGCCGTTGAAACTCCGTCAAAAATGACTTTTGGTCACTTCCTAATCATTGCCGTTTGCTACCATTTGGCTAGTGTTTCCGTCGAAGAATCGCCGTAATGCACCAGCCCCAAAAGGAACATCCCTTCAATTTAATCGATCTTGCCTACTTCGGGAAACCAAATCGCGGGACTTTTGTTCTGAAAGACGTGAAATGGCGAAAAAGCTTATTTTCGGATGTGGATATCTTGGATTGCGGGTTGCCAACCTCTGGCGGCAGGCAGGGGATACCGTTTATGTAGTGACCAGAAGGGCCGATCGAGCCGCAGAGCTTGGCAACGGTGGCTTGGTTCCCCTGATCGCCGACATCTGTCAACTCGATTCGCTCCGCGATCTACCACGGGTCGAAACGGTATTGTTCGCCGTGGGGTACGACCGATCGTCGCCCCAATCCATCGGTCAGGTATACGTGGGTGGCCTCTCGAACACTCTATTGGCCTTGTCTCCATCTATCGAGCGTTTCATTTACACTAGTTCGACGGGTGTTTATGGCCATTCCGATGGCGGGTGGGTGGACGAGAACGCTCTTTGCCAGCCGACTCGACCTGGCGGAGTGGCATGTATTGAGGCGGAACGGGCACTGCTGGCTCATCCACTGGGCCGCTGTGCGGTCATCCTTCGTTTGGCGGGAATTTACGGACCGGGCCGCATCCCGCGGGCCAAGCAATTACGGGCAGGGCAGGCAATCGCTGCTCCCAGCGAAGGTTACTTGAACCTGATCCATGTCGACGATGCAGCTCGGGTCGTGTTGGCTGCCGAGTCGCGTGCATCGGGTGGGACCATCTATTGCGTCTCGGACGGGCAACCGGTGTTACGCCGCGAGTACTACGAGCAGCTCGCGTGCTTGACTGGCTCGCCACCACCGACGTTCGCTCCACCGTCTCCGGATTCTCCAGCCAGTCAACGGGCCGGTTCCAGCAAGCGAGTCCGAAATCAACGTCTGCTGAGCCAGTTGCAGGTGCGGCTGGACTACCCCAGCTATCGGGAGGGCCTGGCTGCGATCGTACGATCCAGCCATTAGTCGAGATGCCGTTGGTCGACGAAGCGACGGCCTTTGCTCTCAAAACGAGGCAGCGAGCCGATCGGCACGGTTCGTACGTCGATCCGCAACCCCAGACGCAACCGCAGTTCCCGGCTGACTCGATCAGGTCTTTCCAAACGATCTTCGACTTCGACCGTCAACGTATCCATCTGGGACTCGCGCCGCGCCGTCACACGATACTCGACCACCTCAGGAAAACTGCGGAGTATCTGTTCGATCGACGAAGGATAAATGTTCACCCCTCGGATCACCAACATATCGTCGACTCGTCCCAGAACACCGCCGGGCAGGAAGACGAAGCGATTGTCGCTGGCGGTGTCCCAACTGGGCCGAACCAGATCGCCCGTACGGTATCGGATCACCGGGGCTCCCGGACGGTTCAGGACCGTTAGGATCAGTTCGGCCAATTCGCCCTCGGCTGCCGGAGTACCCGTCTCCACCGCCAGAAACTCGGCGATAAAGTGGCTTTCCATCACATGCAACCCGATCCCCGACCGGTCCGCGTAACCCCACGGTCCGATCTCTGTGGCGCCCGCGTGGTCGATCACGCGGGCATTCCAGCCGGATTCGATCCGCTGTCGAATCGCGGGGACACTACCGCCCGGCTCGCCGGCAACCACCACGCGGGTAACTCCCAGGGATGTTGCATCGCACTGACTCTGCTGCGCGATCTCCAGCATGTGCAACGCATAGCTGGGAGTACAAAACAGCACGTTCGCGCCGGCCGATTGGATCAGTTCCAAGCGAGCAAGCGTACTGAGTCC
>SKVE01000491.1 GCA_007129635.1 Planctomycetaceae bacterium | reverse complement strand
GAGTGCTCGACCACACCGAGGACGCGATGACCCTGCTGCACCGCGTGATCTACTACGGAGATCACTCCAGCAGCATCCGCCACTTGGGTCGCTTGATGAACATCCAGGTGATCGAAGAAGGCTAGGGTCTGTTAGAAGACATGAGCCGAACGCGCTAGCGTCGGGGGATCGGGCCAAGAAAGCTGGTAGTTGAAGGCCCGCGACTAGCGCCGTCGGCTAGAATCAGGGTGCTTTCAACGTTTTCTGACAGAGCCTAGCAGCCCACAAGCCAAAGAAGGAGAACACGATGCAGACGCAAAGCAATCGCCGCACCTTTCTGCGGCGTACGGCAGCCAGCGGCCTGGGATGGGTGGTTCTGAAGAACAGCCGTTCGGCACGCGGTTACGCGGTCAACGAGCAGTTGCAGGTGGCGGTCGTAGGCGCCGGCGGCAGGGGCGGAAACTTCCTGCCCGACGAAGGATGGTCGTCGGTGCGTCAGCAGATAGGCGGCCGCATCGCAGCGTTGTGCGACGTAAATCGACAACGGGCAGCGAAGAGTTTCGAGGCTTTCCCTGACCTGCCGAAGTATGAGGACTTCCGCGAGATGATCGACCAGATGGCGTCTCGGTTGGACGCGGTGGTCGTCGCGACACCCGACCACACGCACGCAGCGCCCTCGGCGTACGCTCTGCGGGCCGGACTGCATGTGTTCTGCGAGAAAGGACTGACGCGCACGGTGCACGAGGCCCGTGCTTTAGCCGAACTGACGGCCGAGACCCAGCGTTCCACGCAGATGGGCAACCAGGCTGGATACAATACGAACGTGGTCGAGCACATCTGGGCGGGCACGCTGGGTGCGATCGAGGCGATTCACATGTGGGGCGGCGGCGGATCTGGCCCACGCCCCTTGCCCAGCGACATGCACGATGTGCCGGCGCACCTGAACTGGAACCTATGGTTGGGCCCGGCGGCCTATCGGCCCTACCATCCCGACTGGATGCAGTGGGGAAGATGGCGAGACTTTGCCAACGGCCATCCAGGCATGTGGGGCGCACACCACTGGGCCACGATCTTCAAGGCGATGAAGCTTGATACCCTCTGGCCAATCGATAAGAAGCCGCCGGTCGCGGGTCAGAAAACCATCCAGGTGACCGCCGAGGTCTCGGAGGTGCCCGAAGCCACGTTTCCCCGGTGGAGCGTGGTGCATTGGGACATCCCGGCGCCGATGGACATGCCGCCGATCCGTCTGAACTGGTATGCCGGTGCAGGGGGCACGGAACGCTTTCAGAAGGTGGTCAGCGAACTGTTCCAACAGCATCCCCAGTGGGGCCGAGCCGACGATGATCGGTGGAAGAGTTGGACGGGGAACCTGTGGGTCGGCACCCAGGGAGTGATGCGCACGTTCGGACACGGCTGCAGCACCGTCGATATGCTGCCTTCGGACAAATTCGGGCGAATCGGCCGTCCGCCCGAACTGCTGCCTCGCCCGCTGGCCGGAAAGTTCTTACGCGGCTGGGCCCAGCACATGCAGGGCGGCCCCGTGCCGGAGGGCTGCTTTAACAAGAACAGTGGTCCGCTGACCGAATGGTCCCTGCTGGCCAACGTGGCGACGCGGTTTCCCGGGCAGACACTCCAGTTCGATCCGGTCGCCTGCCGCATTGTCAATCATGCCGAAGCCGATGCGGAACTCCGCCCACCCTACCGCGACGGCTGGACGCTTTGAGAACACATCTCTGATCCTGAAGGAAATCCCACGATGATCGATTGGAAATCAAGGCGGTTCATCCTGTTGACCGCGCTGGTCCTGGTACCCAACGCCGCGATGGCTCAAGTCGAGGAGATTGCGGCGCATCGACAGGAGCAGATCTGGGAGGCTGCCCCGGCACGGACGCGCGTGATGCCCAAGGCCGAGCGGACTGTGCTGGTCTTCAATACTCCGGACCACCTGTATCCGAAGGATCCGCACAAAGGCTACTGCGTACCCTACGGCAGCTATGCGATGCGGGCGCTGGGCGAAAAGAGCGGCGCGTACAAGCCGGTGGTCAGCGCCGACCTGGCGATGTTTCTGCCCGAAAACCTCCAACAGTTCGATGCCATCGTGCTGAACAACACGGCCGGAGCATGGATCACGCCCTCGGACGCCGACCTCCAGCGGCCCGAGTTCCGCAAGCATGGTGCGGACAAGGAAGCGGTCGAGCACGTGTTGCGTGACAGCCTGCTGAGCTGGGTCACAGATGGCGGCGGGATCATGGCGTTCCATTTCGCCACCGGTGCGAATCAGCACTGGCCCGAGTTCCTGGAGTTGCTGGGCGGCCGGTTCGTCGGCCACCCGTGGAATGAAGAGGTCGGCATCCGAGTCGATGAGCCGGATCATCCGCTGGTGGCTGCCTTCGACGGCAAGGATTTTCGGTTGGCCGACGAAATCTATCAGTTCAGCGATCCACGCGACCGCCGCAAGCCACAGGATCTGACCAAGCTGCGCGTGCTCCTGTCGCTGGACAAAGCACGCACCAACATGGAAGTCAAATGGATCAATTTTCCCGAAGAGGAATTTGCTCAGGCGTGGGTCAAGCCGCATGGCAAGGGCCGTGTGTTCTATACGGGTTTCGGACATCGGGCCGACTTGTATTGGAACCCGACGATCCTGCAGTTCTATCTGGACGCGATCCAGTTCGCCTGCGGCGACCTCGACGCGCCGATCGAGCCGCGTTCGGTCGTCCAGCAGACGGAGACCGCCGACACGGCGCAGCTTGGCGTTGGGCAACCACCTGACGGATTCGTCTCGCTGTTCGACAACGAAACGCTCGACGGCTGGCGCGGCGACT
>SKVE01000875.1 GCA_007129635.1 Planctomycetaceae bacterium | reverse complement strand
TCGTCCGCAAAGGTGAACGTCTCGGCCACCGGCAGCGGCTCGGAAATCCCCGTCGATTCGACCAGCAAGTAATCGAAGCGGCGCTGGGCGGCCAATTGGCGGACCTCGCGCAGCAGGTCCTCGCGCAAGGTACAGCAGATGCAGCCGTTCGTGAATTCGACCAATTCCTCCTCGACGCGGCTGAGCTTCGCGCCGCCGTTCTTCACCAGCCGCGCATCCACGTTGATCTCGCTCATGTCGTTGACGATCACCGCAACGCGCAGCCCCTGGCGATTGGCCAGCACGTGATTCAACAAGGTGGTCTTCCCGGCGCCCAGAAACCCGGACAGCACCGTGACCGGCAAACGTTGATCGGGACGATCCATAATCCTCTCTCCTTCAGGATTTGGTTTGGCAAAGTAAATCGATCGATCGTGAATCCCCGCGGGAGGGGGGGCGAGAGTGGTGTTCGTAGGAAACGTCTCTTGAGGCGGTCGCCGCATCGCTGCTGACCGATCCCATCACGCTAAGGACCTCGAATCCGTACCGGTCGGCTCGGTCGTCTAGCTAACATCGCTTGCATCGGTGGAAACAGGGATTGGAATTGGACAGCGCGAAAAGCCGTCTTGGCCTCGCTTGACAAACGCCTCGGCAGCTTTAATATATGTGCAATCATATTGCATATCCAATATTTGGTCAACTGGGGCGCCGTGCCGCCTGCGTTGCTGCGGTTTGCAGCAGGGTACGTGACGCATCGGACAAGGAGATCGCCATGTTTGCTGAGCACGGTCGGGTGCCGGTCACGGTGTTGACGGGCTTTCTTGGCTCGGGAAAAACCACGCTGTTGAACCGGATTTTGTCCGAGAATCACGGCAAGCGGATTGCGGTCATCGAGAACGAGTTCGGCGAGATCGGTGTCGAAAACGACTCCCGCACCCTTTTCGTTTCCGCCGCAAAGAATCCGTTGTCTCCTTTCATCCGCTGTCGTATTCGCCTCGATAGCGAATGGAGGGAGACAGCGAATAGGTTCGTGCCTTTTCACTGCGTCAGCACACCACGTTTAGAGACCGCCGCATGCAACAAACAACAAAGAGAGTCCCCGCCAACCTGATCACCGGCTTCCTCGGTTCAGGCAAGACGACGGCCATCCGCACGCTGCTGGAGGACCGTCCGCCTGGCGAGCGGTGGTCGATTTTGATCAACGAGTTTGGTACCGTCTCGATCGACCAAACCGAATTCGACGATGGCGATGCAGAGGTCAAAGTCCAGGAACTGGCCGGCGGCTGCATGT
This sequence comes from Planctomycetaceae bacterium, assembly GCA_007129635.1. Taxonomy (GTDB): domain Bacteria; phylum Planctomycetota; class Planctomycetia; order Pirellulales; family Pirellulaceae; genus SKKK01. The sequence goes on along the minus strand of SKVE01000875.1, from coordinate 1,535 downwards.
GCTGTACGATGTCGGCGATCATGGCGCCGCTGCTGGCGCGATTCCTGCATCAGACGCGACCGGATCGGCTGATTATCGAGCCCAGCGGGTTGGGGCATCCGGCGTTGTTGATCGACCAGCTCCGCGGTCCGGGCTTCCGAGAACTTGTCGAACTTCGAGCCACGGTCTGTTTGGTCGATCCGCAGAATTTCGAGAAGCCGCTGCTGGGCGACAGCGCCGTATTCCATGACCAGATCCAGATGGCCGACGTCGTCGCGTTGAACTGGACCGACCGGCGCAGCCGCGAGACGATCGACCGTTGCCGCGTTTGGATCGAACAGTTCGATCCGCCCAAGCTGCTGGTGACCGAAACCAGTTTCGGCCGTCTCGATCGAAGGTGCTTGGATCAGGATAGCACCCTTGTCCGGCCACCTCGATTCGGCGACGCCCACGAGCCTGAGCGCCGCGAAGCGGCAGTTCATCATCCCGGGCATCCCTCCCATCACGAACCGGCGACATCAATCGACCGTTCGCCGCAACCGGGCAACCCGTTGCGTTTCGAAAACTCGGGGCAAGGCCAATGGGCTTGTGGTTGGATCTTCTCACCCGAAGACGTTTTCGACCGGGACGCCTTGCTCGATCTGCTCGGCTATCTCCGCCCCGTCTTGCGATTGAAAGGCGTTTTTCATTGCGAAGACGACTGGTGGAAGATCCAGCGAGCGGGCAAGTCTTCAGGTCTCCAGCGGTAAAGCACGTTTTTGGTATACCCGTCGTCTTCGATGAAAATGAGGTACTCGCCGTCGGCGCGGCGGAAGGCGTTGATGCTGTGGACGATGTCTTGCAAGGCGTCCATCGGCACGTCGCCGGTGCGTGTGCCGGTCGGCTGGAAGTGCCCGAGCTGGGTGCTATCGCGTTTGTCCAGCACCACGACGGTGCCGCAGGGCCAGTTGCGTGACGGCAGTCGCCCCGCGTAGACGACGAAGATGTAATCACCCTCGACGGCGAAATCGAATGGTTCGTGCGACTCGTGACCGCCGCGGCCTTTCTCGTGCGGCAGAACTTTGTGCCAGGCGATCCGGCGCTGGCCGCTCCAACGGTCGAAGCGAACCAGATTCGGTCCCATCGGCTTCCAGTGTTCGGCTCGAGCTTCGTCCGTGGAACCGCCCAGGTACATCATGTCCCGATCCCGATCGTAGACGATGCGCCGCAACTCGGTGAAGGGAGCGGGCATCTCGAACCGCAGCCGATCCGCATCGCGATAGACCAGCACGCCGTTGCGGTCCACCCAGAGTTCCTTCGTGCTGATCTGCGCGCAGAACACGGCGATTTCGCCCTCGTGCGGCGGGTCGAAGCGGAACGCGAACAGATTGCTGCCGTTCATATCGGGCATGAACAGATAGGATCGACCGTCGATCCGGCGATGCCACGTGCCGCCAACGGCCGCCGACTTCAGCCTCGGATCTTCGGGATACTTGTCCGGATGCAGCGTGATGGCCTCCACCTGCCATTGCCGGCCGGGCGGTTTGCTCAGATCCAACGAGTAGCGGTATTTGCTG
>SKVE01000152.1 GCA_007129635.1 Planctomycetaceae bacterium | reverse complement strand
GGACGGCACATGGAGTGTGCCTGCTACAATTTGTTCAAGTTATTTCTGCGAGGTCGTTAAGGACCGGGCTCCGACGAGGCTTCCGGCTCGGCAGGTTCCGCAGACTCGGCATCCTCATTCTCTGCTTTGGGAGCTTGCGGTTCGTCGGGCTTGGAAGCGACGATCACCGGTGGAGACAGGTCGCTCTCGAGTTCGACGGGCGGCAATCGACGCGGTCCGAAGGAGCCCTCGAAGGCCATCTGGCTGATCGGCAGCAGATCGGGGATCTCGCCCAACTGCTCGATCGATTCCAGTACCTGGCGCCGCCGCCGATCGGCGATGCGGCGTTCGCGTTCAAAGTCGAATTCGTCAAAATACGAAACGGGGTTGGGACGGGACGGCTCTTCATCGTCATGGGCCAACGGCATGCGAATGCGACTGCCTGCAAACTGAGTCCCGTCGTAGATGCTGCCTGTCTGGAACGGACCCGCGCCGAATACCCAGACATCCTTGGCGTTGCTGGTCGTTACCGTCACGCCTGCCTGCCAGACCGGCGTCCGCAGTTCCCGGTGATAGGCGAAAACACCGATCTTTGCCGCCGCTCGATTGTCCTCGCGTCGAGCGACCGAGATCTCGGGGATCAGAGGGACCGTCGGTACGCCGGGCACGATCGAAGCTGCATTGCTCAACCCCGAACTGGCGGGCATCCCGTAAGTGATCTCGTGTCCGTCCGTGCCCAACGCCCCACAACGACCCTCGATCACATAATCCGCATCTTCGATCTTGTCCTGCAGCAGGCAACCGGCGGCCAGCATCTGCTGACGCAACGAACTGATGATGTAATCCGCATTGACGAACCCCTGTCCTTTGATGGCCGTGATATATCGAGTGTCGAAGAAGACGGTCTTGCCACCGAGTGGCGAAAAATCGATCTGGGCCACCGAACGGTCGACGGCATCTGACATCAACAACTGCTCAGTCGCCAAACGCGTACGCGTCGTTCCGCAACCTAGACAAAATGCGAACGTCATGATCAGCAGGCCGGCCGCTCGCAGCCGTCCTCCTCCATGGTCATCGTTTCGCAAAATTCGCTTCAACATCGGGCTTCCAGCCAAATTCGCAGGTTCGGCGCGTATCCTGGGCCACGCCGTCGGGGCGTCGAGTATAGCGAACCCAGCAGAAAGACGAAATGCAGTTTTTTGCGTATTCGCGAATTTGAACACCTGTAGCGAAATCGAACGCTCAAGCGGAGGGCGATGATCAAATATTGAACAACGATCGGCCGTTTGGTTTTCAGTTCAACGGAAAAATCTATCGGCGGGAATAGTTTTAAGTCATTTACTGGAATAGACTTACAGTGACAGACCGAAAGATGGCATCGTGTTTGGCCCACAAAATGCTCTGTTGTACTAGGCAGAGAACTGCGTCATGTACCAGGACGTGGTTTTGTGGCACGGATGATCATCAATCGTCTAGTCGTTTTTCCATTGGTCGCAGGACGGCTCATCTTCTTCGTCTGAGGCCACTGGAAAGGTTTAATGGAAGGAGCACGGAGACATGGCTACCCGAGGACCAAAGACAATCGATCCCACTCCTGCAGAGATTGAACGCAGGACGGCACAAATTCGAGCTGGCTGGAACGAGCGGACTCATCGTTTGCGAGCTGGTTGGACGGTCGAGATGGCCGACAAGATGGATCAATGGACGGCTCCCATTTTGCATGTAGGAGACCTCTGGCCGGATGTCATCGAGGACGATGAATACCCCTACTGGGCCAACTAGCCACAATGTTGCTCAAACATGACTCGCAAAACGGATTGGCAATTCATCCTACCAGGGAGCTTTTCGCCACGCTGGGGTCTATACTGAAGCGTTCGGTTTCGAATCCCTGATGCCAATCCCTGTCACACGGTGAGTCTGATGATGGAGCTACGAAGCGCAGAACAGTTGCTGGAAGGGATGCAAGGGTTCCAGATCCCTTGCGTCTTGGCCGCCGCCGCAGATTTAAATCTGTTCCAACTACTGGCTGCAACGCCTCGGAGCGCTCAAACGACGGCCGAACGGTTGGGGGCGGACGTGAAAGCCGTCACCGTTTTGCTGGACGCGTTGGCCGCTATCGGCGTGCTGGTCAAGAGTCAGGACTGCTACGCCTTAGCGTCTGCAGTGGCCCCGTTTCTGTTGGACGATTCACCGCAGAGCGTGGCGGCCATGCTTCGGCATCAGGCGAATTGCCTCCGTCATTGGGCTCGTTTGCCTTGGATCGTCCAAACGGGTGAATCGCACGAAGTTGGAGACAGCATTCGTGGGGCGCAGGCAGATCAGCAGTCGTTCATCGAGGCGATGCACGTGGTTTCCAAGACCGTGGCCCAGTCGTTGATCGACGAAATCAATCCTGGCAGATTCCAATGCGTCTTGGACATCGGCGGCGCCTCGGGCACGTGGACGGCAGCCTGGTGCAGGGCTGAACCGGACGCCCAGGCGATCCTGTTCGATCTTCCGGCCGTGATTCCCTTGGCACAGCAGCGACTGGAGGAAATCGGGATTTCCCATCGAGTGGTCTTGGTCCCCGGCGATTACCACTCGGATCCACTTCCTCGCGGCGCGGACTTGGTGTGGCTCAGCGCGATCATCCATCAGAATTCGCCGGAGCAGAATCGAGCCCTGTATCACCGGATCGCCAGCGCCTTGGAACCCGGCGGGCAGCTTTTGATCCGCGACATTGTGATGGAACCATCGCGCACGGAGCCACTGACCGGCGCCTTGTTTGCCGTCAACATGCTGGTCCATACCGAAGGCGGCAATTGCTATACGTTGTCGGAGATCCGAGACGACCTGGAAGCTGCCGGCTTCACCCAGGTGACATGTATCCGGCACGACGAAGGCATGAATTCCGTGGTGTCAGCACGTCGCGGGTGAAGAAGTTTCTCAGCCGATTTCCGCCAGAGCCCGTTCGGCGGCGTCCCGCAGATGGGCTTCCTCGTCGTCGCGGGTTTCCCGAATATGCTGGTAGATCTTCACCGCAGCGGCCGATTCGCCGGCGGCCAACAGGCTTTCGGCCAGCAGCATGCAGTGGTGGGAATGCTGGATGCGTTCCCAGCCGTCTGCTTGATCTGCCGCGGCCAACAGTGCCGGGGCTGAATCGGGTACGGCCAGCTTGGCCAATCCCAATCCGCCCGCGATGCGGACCTCGCGGTCTTCGTCTTGCAGCGCGGCTCGCAAGTCGCCCGCCGCCTGTGGGTCGGCTAAGGAGGCGAGCGCGTACAGGGCATGCATTCGGCATTTTCCTTGCAGGTCTGGCAGGGCGGCGCGAAGCGTTTCCGTCGCGCCTTGGCGGATGGCCACCAGCGCCATCGTCGCGGCTTCGACCAGTCCTTCGTCGTGGAGACAACGTCCCAGGGCCTCGCACGCTTCCTGTCGCCCTGACCATTGCAGGGTTTGACAAAGGAATTCCTTGTTGTGCGTCGCCAGTTGCTCATCGCCCAATTTGTCGCATAGCACGCGAACCAGATCCTGGCGCGACTGGTCGTCCCCGATCACCAAGACGTGATTGGCCAGGCAGTGCAAGGCGTAATGAGGTTTGAGATTTTGCTGAGTGCCTGGTTCGTCGAGCATTTCGACCAAGCCGGCGACGAAAGGGCCGCCGCCCTTGTGGATCGCGGCGATCGTCGCTTCGATCGAATCCCTATCAATATTTTCGGTATATCTGCCGCTGCTGTCCGCGTCGGGCAGTTGGGCGACCAATGTCTTGAGTTCCTGGGAGACTGTCATGATCGGTTTCCTTTGGTCGGGGGTGTGGAATGGTTGGTGAAGGTGTGTTCAATGATCTACAGGACCCAGGGAGCACGCATCGGCTGGTTCACCAGACGATCCGCTTCATCATCGCCGACAATCCGCTCGGTGACCGGATCGAATTTCAACGGCCGGTTACAGCGGAATGCAACGTTCGCCAGGTGATAGATGGTTGCCACGCGCTGGGTGACTTCGGCATTACCGCCAGCCTGCTTCCGGGTGCGGATGGCTTCGGCAAAACGGACCAACGGCTCGGGATCGGGCATCTCATCCAGCTTCTGCCGATCCTGCTCGCTAAGCATATTCAAGAGATCGCGTTCGCTGGTGTTCTTTTCTTGCAGTCGATCGTAGGCAGGTCCCCATTCGCCGCTGTCCAACACCAACGTGAAGCCATCGGCATACTTCAATTCACACCAACCCCACATACCACAGGCCTCGGGGTGAGCGACCGGCGCGTGCGGGATGATTTCGACGGGCGCGGTCAGATCGCGACCGTATTCGTAGGCAGGCCGATCCAGATGATGGTTGGCCATATCGGCCAATCCGCCTCCTTCATAATCCCAATAACCGCGATGCGTGCCACCGAATCGATGCGGGTGGTAGGGGCGAAGGGGTGCCGGACCACAGTACATTTCCCAATCCAGATTGTCGGGCACCGCACGCACGTCGAACACCACTCGACCGCTCCACTGTTTCACCTTGACCCCGCCGCGCAGGATGCGAACCGTATCGCACTTGTCCAACAACCCGCTTTCGAAGATCTTCCGCAGACGCTGGTTTCCACCGAAGCGTCCGAAGGTACAGATCTGGAAGATTCGACCGTAACGCTTTTCCGCCTCGGCGACCGCTCGACCTTCGGAGATGAAGCGAGTCATCGGTTTCTCGCACATCACGTCCTTGCCCGCAGCCATCGCGGCCACCGACATCAGCGCGTGCCAACCGGGCGGCGTGGCGATGGCCACCACATCGATATCCTTTCGCTCCAACACTCGCCGATAATCCGTGTAGATCTTCTTATTGTCGGCGCGGTCGACAAAACGTACATCGCATTCGGCCAACAGACGGATACCATCACCCATGGAGTTAAAGGTGCCTCGGCCGCGGCCTCCGCAGCCGATCAAGGCCCCGCCAAACTCTTCGCTGGGCGGGGTTTCCCCGCGCCCCAGTACCTTGCGCGGCACGATCGTCGCGCTGGCCACACCCACTGCTGCGGTTCCCAAAAACTGCCGGCGACTAATGTCTGATGCTTGCGATTTCACGAATCTGTCTCCTTGGAAAGGGATTCCCGGCACACACCGCTGGGCACTTGGAAGATGGCGCCATCCACCCCCTGCCGCGGCGTTTCCTGCGCTGATGCTAAGCGGCGTCGATTCAGGTGTCAACCCGCCGCGAGGGCTCGCCTAACGAGCGTTTGCTTGATCGGAACCGACGATGGCTTGGATTTGCAGCGTGTCGACCGGCGAGATCAGGCCTCGTTCGGTGATGATCGAGTGGATATATCGCGCTGGTGTGACGTCGAAGGCCGGGTTGTAGACCGGAACGCCTTCGGGGGCGGTAAGGCGCCCAAAACCGGCCGTGATCTCCTCGGCGGCGCGCTGTTCGATCGGGATCTGATCGCCGCTGTCGATCGACAGATCGAAGGTGCTGGTCGGCGCCGCTACATAGAACGGGATGCCGTGCGCCTGGGCCAGGACGGCCAGCGAGTAGGTACCGATCTTATTGGCGGTATCCCCGTTGGCAGCGATGCGGTCCGCGCCCGTGATCACCGCCTGGACGCGACCCTCGCGCATGACCTGGCCCGCCATCGAGTCGCAGATCAACGTGCAGGGGATTGCACGTTGCATCAGTTCCCAAGCGGTCAATCGAGCCCCTTGCAGCAACGGACGCGTCTCGTCGACGAACACGTGCAGACGTTTGCCTTGATCCTGAGCCGTGAAGAAGACGGCCAGCGCGGTCCCGTATTCGGCTGTGGCCAGGCCACCGGCGTTGCAATGGGTCAATACGCTGGCTCCGTCAGCCAGCAGCGTGGCACCGTAGCGTCCGATCGCATGGCACATGGCTCGATCTTCCTCGTGGATCGTCCGTGCTTCCGCCAACAACGCGGGCAACCATTCGGTCGGCGCGGACCTGGCGGCAACGTCCGCGCCGACATGGCGCAGACGCCGCAGTGCCCAGAACAGATTGACGGCCGTCGGCCGACTGCCTGCCAAGTAGTCGATCACTTGATCCAGTTCGACAAGAAATCGTTCCGGATCGGCCAGCGGCAGCGGTTGCAGTCCCAAACAGACGCCGTACGCCGCCGCGATTCCGATCGCTGGCGCTCCGCGAACGCGAAGCGCACGAATCGCCTCCCACACCGCCGAGACATCGCGACAATCCAACCATTGAAGCTGATTCGGCAGCAGCGTCTGATCGATCATCTGCAGATAACCCGTGCCACTGTCACCGATCCATCGCAAGGTTTGCGGAGCTGCGCTGGCGTTCATACCTTATTGCCCATCATGTCAAAAAAGGAAACGACTGTCATCGAAACCAAGAGCTTAGCGAACGAGGCACGACTCGAAAACAGGGCCGCGGGAGGACCGCGTCGATGGGAACCAAGTTCGCGTTGTGGCTTCCCAAAAGATGGTGGAAGGCATTCAGGGCGCCACGTAAGGTTTCAGGTCCAGCATGGCGTTTCGCCACGCGGCTTCAAAACGCGGTAACGGCACATCGATCCACTGCGTAAAGCGGGCGACCGAGCCCAGGCGGTCCGGGTTGGCGACGTATCGATCCAGCCGCTGGACATCCAGCAGATTTTGCTCGTAGGTCAGGTAGTAGGCCAGTCCCCAGGCGTAGAGGTACAGACGCCGAGCCGTCTCGGCGCCGGTGCTGTCCAAAAACTGGTCGTCGGCCGCGTCCAGCAGTTGGGCGATCGCCATCGGTTGCTCGCCGGCCAAATCACGTTGCAGGTAGCGCAATCGCACGGGGTCCGGTGCATCGATCCGCAAGGTGTCACCGTCCAGTTGGGCGGTCTCGAAAATCTGCGCCAGTCCCTCGTCCAACCAGCGAGGCAATCGCTGCTGAGGATCGGGGTAGACAGCGTTCTGGACGTAGGCATGAAAGGCTTCATGATACAGCATCGAAAACATCTGCCGAGTCACCTCGGCGAAGCGGGCCTGATTCTGTCGTTCGACCGAATCGATGCGGGCCAAGGCCGTATCGTAATCCCGCTGCCACAGCGATCGACGAAGTCGTGATTCCAATTCGATCTCGGCTTCCGAGTAACCGTGGCTGCGCAATTCGTCCAGCACCGAAGCCAATCTGGCGGGAAAAGTCTGATGCAACTGGCGGTACTTCTGTCGTACCTGGCCATGATGCTCGCGGGCGCTGGCCAGTCGTTCGGCGTAGGCATTCAGATCGCTGCCTGCGACGATGCGATTTTCCGCTGCGGAAAAGAACGCCGGATGAACGATCTGCAGCCCCGATCGATCGACCTGGCGCCGGTACTGTTCCATGGAACCGTACAACTCGATCAACAGATCGTCTGAGGACGTGATCCGTGGCGGCAGGACGAGTCGGTAGGCGCGAAAAATCTGCTCGATCCGTACGATGCTGCGGCGAGTCAGATTTTCGTCGGTGGTGCTTTCCAATCGAAACCAGTTGCCGTCGTAGATCCAGCGAGTCGCGTCCTCGACCGAATCCTGTCGCAGTTCGATATCCTCCATACTTCCGGCCTCGATCAGCGCTCGGCGACGAAAGCCGTCTACCTGCGCGATCAGCCGCTGACGCGGCTCGGACTCCAAACGCTGAATTTTTGCGATCTGGTCGTTTCTTAGTGGCCGGATGACCGCAAACATGGGTTTCCCGGGGGGACGCAGGATCTCGAACAACTCGATTTCCTCCTCACGTTCTGCCAGGATCAGCCCCTGGTGAACGGTACCATCGTCGCGCTGGACCGTCTCCAGTTGCCAGTCGCCGATCGCTTGATCGTCCGATGCATCGGAAACGGAAGCGGATGATCGGCCGGTACGTGTATCCGACGACGTCTGATCGGGATCGGCGGCCGGCGCGAAGGATGCCAGCAGCAACCCTGCCGCGATCCAGGACGACGATTTGCCTAATACTTTGCCTCGATTCGCCATGATATCGATCCGGTTTCGCCATAAACATGTCATGAATTTGGGAACGGTTGAGAACCTATACCGATTGTATGGTTTGAAGGGGCAGTTGGAAAACATCGCAATGCGTAGGATCCGAAGAACCGATAGAACCGGTACATTTCGCCTGATGATCACCATCCGTGCCACGGTTTCGGTCCCCTAAATGCGGAAGGGCTACGACCTGATGCTTGCTTGGAAGCCTGCCATGCTATCGATTTGTCTTGGTCTTCTGTTGCTTGCACCGGCAGCAGCCCAGGTGAACCTTCGCATGCAAGATTCGGAATCGCCGGCAGAACCGGCGGACGCATCATCGGACGAGTCGTTCGATTCCGCCGACTTTTTCCCGCCTGGGATTACGGAACTACCGGAGACGACGGTCGAGGCCCAATTCCGGCAGCAGGAAGTATCGGCAGCGACTCGGACCCCTCGACCACTGCAGCAAGTCGCCAGTTCCACGACCGTCATCTCTGGCCAGCAGTTGCAGGACCAAAACTTTGCCATGGTCGCCGAAGCCTTGCGAAACGTCCCTGGGGTGGATGTGGTCCGAGCGGGACCGGTAGGCGGCCAGACCTCGGTGTTTTTGCGCGGCACCAATTCCCAACATACCAAGGTGCTGCTGGACGGCATCCCGATGAACGATCCCAGTAATGCCAGCCGCTCGTTCGCTATCTCGGCCTTGGCGCTCGACGAGATCGAGCGGATCGAGATCGTACGAGGGCCGCAGAGCACCCTGTACGGCACCGACGCGATCGGCGGCGTGGTCAGCATCGTGACTCGACGAGGCGAAGGGCCATTGCAGATCCAAGCATTCGGCGAAGGCGGCAACTACGGCACTCATCGAGAAGGCATCCGGGCCAGTGGAGGCACCGATCTTTATCACTACTCAGTCGGCGGCTCGTACTACCATACCGACGGCTTCTCGGCGGCTGCTCGACGACTGGGAAATACCGAACCCGACGGCTTTCGGCTGGGAACCGTCTCCAGTCGTTTCGGATGGACCCCCAGCGATAACTTCGAAGTCGATTGGGTGGTCCGCTGGATCGATTCGCGGGCCGAACTGGACGACGCTTCGTTCGGTTTGGGCCAGCCGCCAACCGACGACCTGTTCCGTCTGTATTTTACCCAGCAGTTGTTCACCCGCGTACAGACCACGTGGCGACTGGTCGATGATTTGATCGAGACCAAGTTCGCCTACCACGTGACCGATTTCGACCGAGAAGATACTGATGATATGTTCCCGACCAAGTTCGGTGGCCAGACACTGTTCTTCGACTGGCAGACCAATCTGCAACTGACCAAGAACAATCTGTTGGTCGTCGGAGTCGACTACATGGACGAAAGCGCCTCGTCATTTGCCCCGTTTGGATTTCCTCCGTTTACCGAGGCGTCCCAGAACAAGTCAGGCATTTATGTCGAGGACCAATGGCAATGGGGCGACCGCTGGTTCAATACGGTCGGATTTCGCTGGGACCAATGGAACACGGCCGGTTCGGCTGACACCTATCGCGTGACGTCGCTGTATCAGATCCACGAAACGGGCACTTCGCTGCACGGCACGATCGGCACCGGATTCCGAGCGCCGTCGTTAGCCGAGAGTCTGTTTCCGTTTGGAAATGTAGACCTGCAGCCCGAACGGAGCAAGGGCTGGGATGTTGGGATTGGCCAGCAGATGTTTTGCGATCAGGCGTCGATCGACGTGACCTACTTTCGCAACGACATCCGGGATCTGATTCTGTTCGATCTAAACACGTTCACGCTGGAGAATATCGGCCAGGCCCGCACGCATGGCGTCGAGGTAAACAGCCGATGGAACTGGACAGAAGACACCGTCATCACGGCCAACTACACCAGGACCGATACGCTGGATCTGGAGACCAACTCCCCGCTAGTTCGCCGCCCGCGTAACAAGGGAAATCTTGGAATCAGCCACCATTTCCTGGATTCCCGTGCCTTCATCGATCTCACAGCATGGCTGGTGGGGCCGCGCACCGATTCCCGCGACGGCACCGTGATCCTGCATGGGTACACGTTGGTCAACGTGGCGGGATATTATCAGATAACGCCAGGCATTCAGTTGTTTTCGCGGATCGACAACCTGCTGGACAAAGACTACGAACAGATCACCGGTTATGACACCGGCGGAATCCTGGCCGTCGCCGGTGTACGGGGCACGTGGTAAGCACCCGGCCAACAGGGTTCCCCCGTCGATCACTCATCGGCCAGCGGCTCTTTTTTTTCGGTAATCTGCGGCAGCTTGAGCGACATTTCGGCGTTCAATTGCAGGTAGGAAGCCCACTCCTCTGGCAGGTTGTCCTCGTGGAAAATCGCCTCGACCGGACACTCCGGAACGCATGCCTCGCAATCGATACACTCGTCCGGGTGGATGTACAGCATCGTTTCGCCCTCGTAAAAACACTCGACAGGGCAAACAACGACGCAGTCCGTGTATTTGCAGTTATCACATGGTTGGGCAACAACATGCGTCATTTTCTACATTCTCCTTCTTAAGACCTTACGCGAAAACAACTTTCGCTTCGTTGAACAACCGGGAAATGTAATGCTGACGTCAGCGACTGTCAAGCGACCGTGCCTGTCGCGGTGATTCTCCCGATGGGGTCAGTTTAGGCGGTGTCTACATGACCCGAAAATACCTTTTTCAAATTGTTTCTCTTGTTCGATTTCCTGAACGTCTCTACAATAGAAGTAGTTCGCTGAGACAGGACGCTGGGAGTTTTGGAACCGCTTGATCGCGGGGCCGTCTAAACGGTGGCGACCGAGATCCCGGGGTTAGCAGCCGTTAACTCGAACCACTGCTGTAGGAATCAAAT
>SKVE01000265.1 GCA_007129635.1 Planctomycetaceae bacterium | reverse complement strand
TGGAGTGTCTCGATCTGATGCACCCACTCCTTGACCGTCGGGGATTTGAGCGCACTCTTGCCTGGCGACGGCAGGTTCGCGAGTTCGAAGATCCACTCCGGCATGGCTTCGAAGATTTTGAAGAGCCGTTGGTCGGTTTTCATCGTGTTGGTTCGCTGTGCAAGTTCCGTGTCAACGCTTCGGCGCGATTCTTCTCGCAGGCCACGACGATCTTGATCGCCTCGTAGCCGACTTGGCCGTGCAGGGCATCGTAGATGGGCCGCAGCCGATCGGAGTCGGCATAGGAGGCGACGACGGCGATGGTTTCGGCCAACGGCTTCTCTACCCAGCGAGTTGGATCGGTGATCTGCCGCGCGGCGATGTAGTCGATCAGGTATTCCAGTACGGTCGAGTTAGCACGGCTCAGTTGCTGGGCAACTTCGGGAACGGGCAAACCTTGGTCGAACAACGGAAAAGCGGCCAGCGACGCGGAACCGGGGATGCGTCCCTGGCCGCCGCGCCGCACCCGCCCGATGGCGGCCAGATTCGTTTCCAGTTGGTGCTGGCCGCAATAATCGCGGATCAAGGTCAGTACCGCCGCACCGTACGTGGCGGCCTTCTGCTGGCCGATACCGTGGACATCCTGCAACATGCCTTCCTCGGTGGGCCGCCGCCGGGCAAGATCGCGAAGCGTCGCGTCGCTGAACACGATATAAGCGGGCAGCGAGGCGGCCGAGGCCAACTGGGTCCGCAGCCCACGCAACGACTCGAATAAGCCCCGGTCGACGCCTTCCCAAGAATCGACGAGGGCTGCCGCAGTGACCGCAGCCGTCCGATCGACGGGCTTGGACAACGCCGGCGTTGCCCGGGCGCGCAGGACGTTCCTTCCCGCGTCGGTCAACCGCAGCACCGGATAGCCCTCGACACGCCCGGACAGCGGCACCGATTCCAAATACCGCTGGCCCAACAACTGGTTGATCCAGTCGCGGATCTGGGACCGCGGGTATTGCTTCATCAGTCCCCAGGTGCTGAGCTTCTCGTGGCCCAACCTGAGAACCTTGGCTTCCGAACTGCCGGTCAGCACCTTGGTGATGTGGTCGGCGCCGAACCTCTCGCGGCAGCGGGCGACGCAAGAGAGGATCTTCTGGGCCAGCACCAGCGAATCCTCGGCGACCGTCAAGCGGCCCAAGCACACGTCGCAGGACTGGCAGTCCCCGGTGAGCTGCTGGCCAAAGTGCCCGACCAGCAGGCGATGCCGGCACGCCAGCGACGTGCAGTAGTCCATCATCTGCTGGAGCGAACGCAGCGATGATTCGCGCGATTCGGGCGCCGATGCCCCGACGATCCTCTGCCAAGTCAGGTAGTCGCCGGTTGAATAAAACAGCCAGCATTCGGCTTCCAATCCGTCGCGGCCGGCGCGGCCCGTCTCCTGCTGATAGCCCTCCAGCGACCGGGGTAGTTCGGCGTGAATGATGTACCGCACGTTCGATTTGTCGATCCCCATGCCGAACGCCACGGTCGCGACGATCGCGTCTAATTGATCGTCGATCAGCGCCTGCTGGTTACGCTCGCGATCCGCGTCGGTCATTCCGGCGTGATACGGACGGGTGCGGAATCCCAATTGGTTCAGCAGCGTGCTGACTTTTTCGACACGGTCCCGAGTGATCGCGTACACGATACCGGCTTGGCCGCGAAACCGCTCCATGACGGAACAGATCTGATTCAGGCCCGGCAGACGCTGCTGGACGTGGTAGATCAGATTGGGCCGGTGGAAATTGCCGATCAGGACGGCGGGATCGTCCATGTTCAACGAGGCCACGATGTCGCCGCGCACCGGTCCGGTGGCCGTCGCCGTAAAGCCATGCAGCGAGACGCCGGGAAACCGCTGCTTTAACATGCCCAGCAGCCGGTATTCCGGCCGAAAGTCGTGGCCCCACTGGCTGATGCAATGCGCCTCGTCGATCGCGACAAATGCCGGAAGTTCGGAGTCGAGCAACTCGAACAGGGCGTCCGTCAACAAGCGTTCGGGCGAGACGTACAGCAATTTGAGTTTCCGGGCTCGGATTGCCGCCCGGACGCCCCGCTGTTGCTCGGCACTGATCGTGCTGTTCCAGGTCGCCGCGGGAATCCCCATTGCCAGGGCGGCATCCACCTGGTCCTTCATCAGCGAGATCAGCGGTGAAACAACCACCGCCAAACCCGGGTGGCACAGCGCCGGCAATTGGTAGCACAGCGACTTGCCGCCGCCAGTCGGCAGCACCAACAGACTATCGCGTCCGCCGAGCACGCACTGGACGGCCTCCTGCTGCAGCGGCAGGAATTCGTCATATCCCCAGTGCTTCTTCAACAGTTGGTACAACATGGCAAAGTCAATTGTATTGCAATCATGATCAAATTGATAGCGATTTGATAAGTGCCACCCATCAAATAAATGCCTTAAGTAGGTGGTGGGGATTGGAGGGAATGTTCTTGCTGGATCCTCCGATCGGCCGCTGGTGCCGCGTCCGGGTGCGTCAGCACCGCCCACTGCGTCGTCCGACAAGGCCTCGATCGCGTGAGTTTCCTACTCAGGGGTCGGATGGCAAAGCCGGGGCACGGATGGGAAGACAAGAAGGGCTCGGGGGCCGTGGCCTTCATCAACGGGGAAGAAACCGAGCAGCTTGAAAAGCGGGCTGGAGAACGAAAATGTGTCCTGGAGGAGGTTATCTCCCAAACTGACTTCCCCGCAGGCCGTCAACCCGATTTTTCCAGCGGTTGGGGATTGGTGCGGGCGTCAGGTACGAGCTGACGAAGGACTTTGGTCGGCTATTCAGCACGATGGTGGGGAAGCCGAGCGT
>SKVE01000008.1 GCA_007129635.1 Planctomycetaceae bacterium | reverse complement strand
TGGGCAGCCAGCCGAAGGTCACCAAGAGCACCATGAAGGCGAGGATCGCGAACGCCCATGGTGCTTTATGAAATTGCCGCGGCGTCGAGTTCTCGACGCCACTGACCAGATAGAAATCTCGTGAGTCCTTTTGACGAGGCACGAAACCGGCATGGGATTCGATCAACAAGGTATCGCCCGGCCGTAACTCGATATCGCCGATCTTGCCCTGCAAACGCTCGCCGTTACGCGCGACCGCGATCACCACCGCGTTGTACACGTTGCGGAAACGACCCTCGCGGATCGTCTTGCCCACCAGCGGACAGGTGTCGGAAACCACGGCTTCGACCAGACAACGTTGGTGGCTGGGAGCATCCAGCTTGAACAGTTGGTCCGGTACAGGATCGTAACCCTGTTGATTCCGTAGCTCACGCATCGAACTGATGTTTCCGACGAAAATCAGACGATCCCCGGCATGCAGGACTTCGCGAGGCGAAACGGCTGACAGCACCTGTTCGTCGCGAATCAATTCGGCCAAAAATGCCCCCGGAAGATGACGCAGGCCAGCCTGCTGGATGGTGCGTCCCACCAACGGACCTTTGGCACTGACCTGCAATTCCAAGGTGTACTCGCGAGGGTTCTGAAAGACCTCGTCCAACGTTCTGCGATCGGGCAACAACTTGCGACTGAACAGCAGAATATACCCGGCACCAAACAACGCGCAGGGCAAACCCAGCTTGGTGATCTCGAACATCCCCCAGCCCCCGGTCTGGTACCGTTGCTGGACCATGCTGTCGACCACCAGATTCGTACTGGTTCCGATCAGGGTGCAGATCCCGCCAAAGATCGAGGCGTAGCTGAGCGGGATCAGCAAACGCGAAGGCTGAATCCGGATGCGGCGTCCCCAGTCGGTGACCACCGGAATGAACATGGCCACCACCGGCGTGTTGTTCAAAAAGGCGCTTAAGACCGTCACCGGCAGCATCAAACGCACCAAGGCGGAACGCAAGCGTAGAGGACGCCCCAGCATCTGCTTGGAAATCCACGAAAGGCCGCCCGTCTCTTGCAGGCCCGCAACGACCACATACAAGACGCCTACCGTGATCATGCCCTGCGAGCTGAACCCCTTCAACGCATCACTGGCGGTCAGAACTCCGCTGACCAACAGGATTGCAAGTGCCCCCAAAAAAACGACGTCTGCTGCCAGACGGGTGAAAACCAAAGTCAAAAAGGCGCCGGCGATGACCAGAACGGTCAGCCACGCATGCCAATTCAATTGGTCGAAGGCGAATACATCCATTGGGGAACATCTTAACGCGAAAAAGACCCAAAGTTCGATTCGCGACGTTATTTCGGCGAAAACTGCGAATAGTCTAAGCCATCATCCATGCCCAAGATAGACCAATTTGCCATCGATGCGACCTTAACCCGTCGTCGCATCAATAACGTAGGAAGGACTGGCAATCCGTCCTGCGTGTTATGCAACCATGGGGCGAAGACAACCCCCTATAAAGAATGGCCTGAGCAAAGGGATGAGGGGGCATGGTGCCATCCTAGGCCACGGTTTTTGAAACCACAATCTTGCGAATCCAATGATTTGGGATTAGCATGAAGGTATATCAACTGTCCGAGGATCGCCGGTTGCTTCGCCCACATTGCGGCACCAACTCATTTCAAGGGGGAACACGATCATGGCCGGGAGGCTTTTTCGCGGTGCGATTACATTAACATTGTTGGCTTGGGTCGGCTCGACAGCGTCTGCCCAAGACACGCTTCTCACAGAATTGTACGGGCAAGGAGTCCACTCGTTTTTCGCGGGAGATTCCGAAAAGGCTCATGAATTGTTCTCGATGGCCATCGATCAAGGTAGCCGAGACCCACGGCTATTCTACTTTCGGGGGCTTGCCTATCATCGGCTCGGACGCCCGGAGGAGGGTGTCGAGGACTTTAAGAAAGGTGCCGAACTAGAAGCGGCTGGCGAGGCGATTCAGATCGATGTCGGTGCTTCTTTGCAGCGAGTCCAGGGGGCGACTCGATTGGCTTTGGAGGACTACCGCTATCAAGCGCGTTTGACGGCTCATGTCGACGATGTCCAACTTCGTCAGCGACGTTACGAGGAGTTTCGATCGGACGAGCCTCGAGTCATCCGCCGCCCGGACGCTGGCGCGGCGCCGGTCGAGCTTCCCGGGGTTCCTGAGGACGATCCTACCGATCCGTTTGCCGACGATCCCGCTACGGACGCTGTCCCGGCGGTTCCTGAAGAAGAGCCAGCCATGGAGCCGGCTGACGAGGTGGATTTCCCTGAGCCGCCGGAGCCCGCCGACCCAGGTGATCCGTTTGCAGATCCAGACGAACCCGTCGAGGTTCCCACTGACGATGCCGCGCCCGTCGACGAAGGACCGGCCGAACCATTTGGTGCTCCGGCAGCCCCTGAGGACGATCCGTTCGGTGCACCGATGATCCCCTCGGGGGATTTGTTCAACGTCCCTGACGTTGCGGCCGATCCTGCGGCTGACCTGTTCGATGCATCGGATATGCCTGCTGACGTGGATTTGTTTGATACGCCGATGGAAGACGATGCGGATTCCGAACCTGCGGATGCGGACCCGTTCGGTGGTCCGCCCGCCGGTGCCGACCCATTCGGCGCGCCGGCTCCGGCGGCTCCCGCCGCCGACCCGTTTGGTGCGCCTGCCGCGGATCCGTTCGGGGCCGCGACGCCTGACACGGACGACCCAGCCGATGATCTTGATCTAGAACCGGACGCGGACACCGATCCGTTCGGTGCCGCTCCGATGCCGCCCGATGGGGCTCCGGCCGCCGATCCCTTCGGAGCGCCTGCTG
>SKVE01000326.1 GCA_007129635.1 Planctomycetaceae bacterium | reverse complement strand
CAACCAGCTCACCTACCGTGAGTTGAACGAGCGGAGCAACCAGTTGGCGCACTGGCTGAGGCAGCGCGAGACCAGCCCCGACGTCCTGGTGGGCGTCTGCATGGAACGCTCGCTGGAAATGCTGATCGCGCTGTACGGTATCCTGAAAGCTGGCGGAGCCTACGTGCCGCTGGACCCGGATTACCCGCGCCCACGGCTGGCGTCCATCGTCGAAGACAGCCAGTTGAAGATCGTGCTGATACAAGAACATCTTCGAGAAGTCTTGGAGACGTTCCCGGGACAATCGCTCTGTCTGGACAGCCAGTGGGAAGACGAAGTGGCCGGTCAGGCACGGTCGAATCCGGAGAACCTGGCTCGTCCGGAGAACTTGGCCTACGTGATTTATACGTCGGGTTCGACCGGCCGTCCCAAGGGCGTGATGATCGAACACGCGGGCATCTGCAATCGTCTGTGGTGGATGCAGGAAATGTACGGCTTGACGGCGTCCGACTTAGTCCTCCAGAAGACGCCGTTCAGTTTTGACGTCTCGGTGTGGGAGTTCTTTTGGCCCTTGCTCAATGGCGCTGGTCTGGTCGTAGCACGGCCAGACGGACACAAGGACAGCCAGTATCTGGTCGAGTTGATCCGTGAGACAGCGGTGACGACGCTTCACTTCGTGCCCTCGATGCTGCAGTTGTTCGTCGAGGCGGAGGGGGTGGAAGCTTGCAGGTCGATCCGCCGCGTGATCTGCAGTGGGGAGGCCCTGCCGTACCACCTGCAGGAACGGTTCTTCGAGCGGCTACCGGGGTGCGAACTTCACAACTTGTACGGTCCCACCGAGGCGTCCGTGGACGTGACCTACTGGGAATGCCGTCCGGGAGATCCGCGCCGGATCGTTCCGATCGGTCGCCCCATCGCCAATATGCGGACCTACGTGCTGGACGCCAACCTGGATCCGGTTCCGGTGGGTGTGGCGGGAGAATTGCATCTGTCGGGCGTGGGTTTGGCACGCGGTTACCTGAACCGGACGGAGTTGACCGAGGAACGGTTTATTGCCAGTCCCTTCGCCGATGCGCCCTACGACCGGCTCTACAAGACGGGCGACCTGTGCCGCTGGCTTCCCGACGGCAGTGTGGAGTATTTAGGTCGACTGGACTTCCAGGTGAAGATCCGCGGCAACCGGATCGAGCTGGGAGAGATCGAAGCGGTGTTGTCGGAACATCCGGCGTTGCGGGAAGCGGTTGTACTGGCCCGCGAGGCTCAGACGGGGGACAAGCGGCTGGTGGCCTACGTGGTACCGCACAACCAGGCGCCCCCGTCGGTGGATGAGTTGCGGAATCACATTCAAAGTCGCTTGCCGGAGTACATGGTCCCCTCGGCGTTCGTCGTACTGGAATCCTTCCCTCTTTCGCCCAACGGAAAGGTCGACCGGAAAGCGTTGCCGGAGCCCCGCAGTGTACGGCCCGACTTGGAGAGGAAATACGTGGCTCCGCGCACTCCGCTGGAGCAGACGTTGGCCGACATCTGGCGCGAGTTGTTGGGCATCGATCAGGTGGGGATTCACGATAACTTCTTCGATTTGGGGGGCCACTCGCTTTTGGCCACACAGTTGGTCTCTCGTGTGCGAAGTATCTCGCAGGCGGAAGTGCCGTTGCGGGAGTTGTTCGAGCATCCGACGGTAGCCCGACTGGCCGCCGCCATCGAACGCGTCGGAGACGCGGGGCATGAAACTTCGGTCCCGCCGCTGAGGCCTGTGGAGCGGATCGAGGAACTGCCGCTTTCGTTCGCTCAGGAGCGGCTGTGGTTCTTGGACCAGTTGGAGCCGGGCAGCCCCTTCTACAACATGCCGGCCGCCGTCCGTGTTACCGGACCGTTGGACGTGGAGGCCTTGCAGGCCAGCCTGAACGAGATCGTGAGCAGGCACGAAGCGCTGCGAACCACGTTTGCGACGGTGGACGGGCGACCGGTGCAACGGATCGCCGCCGAGCTGGCCGTGCCACTTGAGGTCGTCGATCTGAGCGAGATGCCGGAAGAGGAGCGAGAAGAGGAGATCCGCAGCCGGGCGATCGCCGAGGCGCAGCGTCCCTTTGACTTGTCGACAGGCCCTCTGCTTCGGGTCTGCCTGTTGCGGGCGAGCGATACCGAGCACGTGTTCCTGCTGACCATGCACCACGTCGTTTCCGACGGCTGGTCGATGGGCGTGTTTATCCGCGAGCTAGCGGCGTTGTACCAGGCGTTTTCTGCGGGGCAGCCATCGCCGCTGGAGGAGCTGGCGGTCCAGTATGCGGACTATGCGGCATGGCAACGGGAATGGCTCTCCGGCGAAGTGCTCGAGCGGCAGTTGGATTATTGGCAGGGGGAGCTTGGCGATGCCCCGACCGTGTTGCAGTTGCCGACGGACCGGCCGCGTCCGGCGGTTCAGAGCCCGCGGGGAAGCAGTCATCTGTTTCAATTGTCGGCGGAGTTGACCGAGGCGTTGCACGCGTTGAGCCGTCGGCTGAGCGCCACGCTGTTCATGACGCTGTTGGGGGCGTTCCAGACGTTGCTGAGCCGCTACTCGGGTCAGCAGCAGGTGTGTGTCGGGACGCCGATTGCGGGCCGAAATCGGTCGGAGCTGGAGGGACTGATTGGGTTCTTCGTGAACACGCTGGTGCTGCGCGGGGATCTGTCGGGCAATCCCCGCTTCGAAGAGTTCCTGGGGCGTGTCCGCCAGACGACGCTGGATGCGTACGCACATCAGGACCTGCCGTTCGAACAGTTGGTGGATCACCTTCAGCCGGAGCGGGATTTGAGCCGGACGCCGCTGTTTCAGGTGATGTTCGCCTTCCAGAACGCCCCGAT
>SKVE01000282.1 GCA_007129635.1 Planctomycetaceae bacterium | reverse complement strand
CCGCGTGATCCGGCCCGCCGCAGTCTCGCCAGGATGACATGACCCGGGGAGAACATCGATGGCCGCAGAAGACAAGCCTCAATCAACCGTGACTTGCCCGCATTGCGGCCAGCCGGTGTCCTCCGAATGCAAAACCTGCCCGCACTGCGGCGAGGCCCTGCTCGCCGCACCGCAGCCAGACTCGCCGCGCGACGATGCGCCAGCACCGGACAAACCAGCTTCGCCCCCAGCCGACGACCAATGGCTGGACCGCATCCTGGAAGACTACGACTGACCGTGGGACGTAGCCAACCGTAGCAGGCACACTCCGTGTGCCGTAGCCTTTGGCGAGAAGGCAGGCACACTCCGTGTGCCGTAGCCTTTGGCGAGAAGAACGTCGCGGATGCGGACGGCACACGGAGTGTGCCTGCTACTTTCTGCCCGTTGGCGGTGGCAGAATGGCTGTGGTAGACTGCACGGGGAGGTGAACGATGCGATGCATGATGATTGTTCTGCTGACCGTGGGCTTTGTGGCCGTTGAAGTCAACGAGAGACCGGTGGCTGCCCAAGAGCGGGTGCCACGGGAGATCCTTCTGAGCGAACAGCGGCTGGAGACGCTGAAGCGGCGTATCGAGCAGCAGACGGAGCCGACCTACTCAGCGTGGCTGGATCTTCAGTCTCGTGCCGAGAGTCTGGTGGATCGCCAGCCCCATGCGCCCCAGCATTGGTATGTTCCCGGCTTTTACCGCGATGCCGCCGGTCATCGGCAAGCCAAACAAGGGTTGCAGGATGATGCCAACGCGGTCTGCCAACTGGCGCTGTGCTGGCGAATGACCGGCGACCCGCGCTACGCTCGAGCGGCCGTGCGTTTGATCGACGGCTGGGTCGACACCGTCCAGACGACCAGTCGAGAAGACGATTCCACGTTATCGTTCAGCTACCACTTTCCCGCGATGGTCTTCGGCGCGGACCTGTTGGCGTCATGGCCGGGGTTCTCGATCGAGCGCCAAAACGCGTTCCGAACGTTTTGTCGTGAGAAGGCACTGCCGCTGAACACGATGGACCGCAACAACAATTGGGGCAATTGGGGACTGGTCCTGGTGCTGGCCTGTGCCCGGTACCTGGACGATGACGATCTGTTGGCCGCGGGCGAACGGCGCTGGAAGGAACTGCTGCAGCGGCAGATCGACGATCGCGGGCATCTGCACCACGAGGTGCGACGAGGCGGTGGCAGGCAGGGCATCTGGTACTCGCACTTCTCCTTGCTTCCGCACACGATCGCCGCCGAAGTCTTGCGAGTTGCCGGCACAGACCTCTACGATTGGCGGTCTGCCGACGGCCGCACGCTCCGCCAGGCCTTCGAACCGCTGGCCGGCTGGTCCCGCGACCCGGCATCGTTTCCGTACTGGGATGGCGACCCGGCGCTACTGACGGGCGTCTCTTACTTCAGCTACTTCGAGATCCTGAACCAGCGTTGGCCCAACCCGAACGCAACCGAGGTGCTGGACAGTGCTCGACCCATGACGGCCCGGCATAGTGCTCCGGAGCTGACCTTCACGCATGGAGGTCTGCTGGGCGACGGTCCAGCGGAGGAGACGCGACGGTGAGCAAACCGGTCCGCCTGGGAGTCTTGTTGTCGGCTGCCGTTTGGGTAGGGCTGCCGTCTTGGACAGCGGCTCAAGCGCCCTCGGTCGAGGAGCCGACGGCTGCGTTTCAGGCCCGCGGGGCGACGGAAGCCGAAGCATGGCGTGAATGCGCGCGGCCCGTTTTGAAAGACTTGCTGGGACTCGATCGAATCCAACCATGGACGGGGCCGGACGAGCAGCGAGTGACGTTGGGCGAGCCCGAGGATTTGGACACGTACACTCGGGCGGATGGTCGTATTTGGACGGAACCCGACATCCAAGTTCCCTTCTGGTACCTTCGGCCGAAAGGACCGGGACCGTTTCCGGTCGCCGTACTGCCGCATGGCCACGACCAGATCGGCCGCAACACGTACGCGGGCATCGCCCGCGACCAACAACACGCGGACAAGATCCGACGCGAGGATCGCGATGTGGCCGTGCAAGCGGTCGAGAAAGGCTTCGTGGCGATCGCGCCTGTCGTCCGTGGTTTCGGAGAATTGGGGTTGCCTGCCAGCTTGGGGCGAGCGGACAGCACCTGCGTCAGCCTTTGGCACCATCAGCTACTTCGCGGTCGGGTGTTGACCGGTGCCCGCGTCTGGGACGTGATGCGGATTCTTGATTGGGCATTGGATCTGCCGGAGACGGATCAGGATCGGGTGCTGGTCATGGGCAACTCGGGCGGTGGCATGGTCACCAGCTTTGCCGCCGCTTGCGATCCTCGGATCACCGTAGCGGTCGCCAGTTGCTCGTTCTGTTCGCTGGTGGGCGTCCAGGGCCAGATGCATCATCACCCCTGCAACATCATTCCGGGCATGTCCCGTTTCGGTGAATTCTGGGATGTGCACGGTTTGATCGCGCCACGATGGTTGTTGCTGGTCCATGGCCAGAACGATCCGCTGTTCCCCATCGAGGAAGTCGAACGCTCCGTCGAACAGGTCCGCCGCATCTACGCGATTTCCAACGCCGATGACCGCTTCGACCACCGCTGGGGCTCGGCCGGCCATCGATTCTACAAAGATCTGATGTGGCCGTTCATCGACCCCGCCATGGCTCGGTGACCGAAAATGTTTTATCGACCCCAACCTGCCATAGGCCCAGCTTGTAGTACGTACAACGGGGACAGCCAGCTTTACAATGGGGACAGCCAGCTTTTGACAATGGGGACAGCCAGCTTTTGACAATGTGACAATGGGGACAGCCAGCTTTTGACAATGGG
>SKVE01000993.1 GCA_007129635.1 Planctomycetaceae bacterium | reverse complement strand
GTGACTCCCGAGGGTGTTGCCCGCCTGCGGGAAGCCTTGCCCGACTTACAAATCGTCGGCGCGCCGTAGTGTCGTGAACCGACACGGGAACGCGATCATGATTGCCATTCATTGTTTCCGATGTCAAGCCCCGTACTGCACCGCTACTTGGCCGAACAATTCCCCACCCCCTCCTGCTAAGAACGCCGCGATGACGATGCCGACGCCGCTGGGTCGATTGCCTACGTAGGCGTTCCCTCGACCTGACGCCAATCGGACGGCACACCCGAGAAAAAGAACAGGGAAAAAAGGAGACGAAAGGAGACGAAAGGACAGGCATCTTTTCGGCATCTTTTCTAGCGATCAGCATCCAAGTCGCGAAGCGACGACAGGCACTAGCCACGGACGCGAGTCCGTGGGACCCGCGACACCGTATCGTCCGTGAGTCGCAACGCGACGGCAGGTGTCCCATGGTCGGAACCGAATGATGAAACGAGGGGTTGGGCCGGAATCGTTGTTTGGCGCCGGTTCGGTCACGATGCAATCGGCGGTGTTTTTTGACGTCGGTCATCGCCTGTCGTCGCGTTGCGACTGGTGCTCCATGAATCGGCACGTCCACCCTGGGTTCGCACCCAGGGCTATTGCATGCCGTCGCGTTGCGACTAGTCGTAAACATGGTCGGCCTGACCTGAGTCGCAACGCGACGACACCGGACATTCCCTTGCCCGAAATTCGCTTGCCTCCAGCATGCCTTCGTCGAGTCTTCCCTTGCCCTCGTGCTTATTCATATCGGCTGTGCCTGACGACCTGTTTTAGTGGTCAATCGCGACATGGCAGGTGGTTCGTGGGCGAGCATTCCTTTCTGGCGTGTTAGATTGGTTAGGCTGGCGTGTGTATTGTTCAGCAAGTTTTTCTCACATGGATACTCCCGAGACGTGTCACAGTCTGAGCGTTCGCGGGATGCAGGTCCAGACGGTTCAAGCCGCCACAGAATCGAAATCCTACGAGATCACGGCTTCCCAAGGTCCGCTGGTCACCGTGGCCAGAACTTACGGACTCAAGTCGCCGGCGCCGGTGGAGGGCGAAGTGAGTTTCGTGCTTTCCGGCACCGGCACCTGGCAGTTCTGCTGCAAGGAGCGCGTGTCCGAGTCCCTCCGCATGGACCACAAGCTGCTGATCGCCAAGGACAACCAGCAGGTAACGGTGCTCATCGGAATCGAATACCACCGCCTGACCGACGTGGAACTCGCCGAACTCCAAGCTGCCAGGCAGGAGCAGCTCGCCGAGCATCAGCGGCGGGCGGACGAACTGGCTCGAGCCAAAGCCGAACAACAGTGTCAAGCCGAAGGTCAAGCAAACGCAGATTAGAGGAACTTCACGCACGGATTCGAGAGGATCCGGCAAACGCCTCGTTATACTGGCGACGGGCACATACTTGCGGCGTACAACAGCGGTTGGATCGTACACGGCGAACGGATTGGTTTCCGTGTGGTCTGTACTCTCGTAAATCCGTAGAGGTGTATTGGGAAGAGGATGTGTGGAAGAAACGCGCAGCCCTGGTACGAGAAAAACAACCCCCGGGAGTTGCGCCCGTCCGCGTCGGAGGTCCGATCATGTGGCCATTCTCTCGTAAGCCCAAGCAGCCACCTGTGGCAGACGCTGCTTCGCACCGCCCGGCACCTGCATGCGACTCGTGCGAAGAAAGGGCGACGTTTCATCTGACGTGGGCTGAATCTGGGGGGGCCGTGCGTGAGAAGCACTTGTGCGAAAACCACGCTCGCAGCGTCCCTACCGCCTACGCGCTCGGCGATTATGTCCTTTTCCCGGCCTGCGAGGATGGTAACGGCCACTCTCGCGTTTTGTGACGTGTGTGCTAGAATATCCCGCTGATGTACAAACCTTCGATGTTCCGTTTCCGTTGTGAAGAAGACCAGCGATGTCGATGATCTTTCCCGGCATGGACCCCTATCTGGAGAATCCCGAGATTTTTCCCGGGATTCATACCCGAACCGTTGTCTACTTGGCCGACCAACTGGCCCCCATGTTGCGTCCCCGGTATATCGCGTCGGTCGGTGAGCGGGTTTATGTCGAGGGACCGGCGGATCGGCCGATCGGGCCGGACGTCTGGATCCGCGAGACTCGTCGCGCAGATGGTGGCCTGGCCGTAGCGGACGTAGCCGTCATGGACGATCCGCTGGTGGTCGAGGCTCCGGATCTGGAGGTGCACGAGCCATATATCGAGATCCTTGACCGCCAGTCCGAGATGCAAGTCGTCACGGTGATCGAACTGGTCAGCCCCTCGAACAAGTATTCCGGGCCGGGCCGCGAACTGTATCTGACCAAACAGAAGGAGCTCCGCTGGAGCAAGACCCATCTGGTCGAAATCGACTTGCTGCGGTTCGGCCCGCACGTCTTGGCCGTTCCGGAAGCTTTGGTGGCGGGGCGTTTCCGTTACGACTACCTGGTCTCGGTCAATCGCGCGCGATCGCCGCGAACCCGTTTCGAGGTCTACCCGCGCACCGTGCGGCAACCCCTGCCACGCATCCGCATCCCCCTGGCCGGCGACGACCCCGACGTGCCGTTGGACATCCGAGCCGCCTTGGAACAAGCCTACGAGGCAGGCAGCTACCGCGATCGGATCGATTATCGTTCTGCCTGTCAACCGCCACTGCCTCCCGACGATCAAGCCTGGGCCGACGAACTGATCCAGGCAGCGGAGCAATGAGTACGAGCGGCCCCTGTCATTCTTCTGCCCTCCATCTTTCTGCCGTGAGAATGTGCACCACCCTATCGTGGTAAATTCAAGATTTTGCATCGTTGCCGAAAGCACGTGTCTTTTCGGGGCTTGGGGAAACGACGCGAAACCATGAGCCAAGGCACTAGCCACTCCGTCGTCAATTGCGCGGCGTTGACCCCGCACGGTATGGAGTCTGGCCGGATGCTTATGGCGTTTCCAGTTCTTCCACCGTGAGTGCCACACAAAACGGGGCTGCTTCGGTGTCCATGCTCGATACGAAGTCCAACGCAGCGACCTGCTTGTCCGGGTGCGGGTTCTCCCAGACGCTCAGACTCAAACGCAAGGCGATATCGTATTGCTCGGTACGCAGATTGGCGCCAGTCCATGCAACCACGCCGCGCGTCAGTGGCATTCCATTGTCCCAAATCCACCAATCGCGAATGTCTGCACCATAGACGATCGGCAGCGAAGCGGTTTCGCCGTCCTGATACGTCAGCCGGTACTGACCTACAAGGGCTCCGTCGTCGGTGTTCCACTGCGTCGCATGCAGGGCGTACAGACGGCTGATCTTCCGCTGGACTGCAATGTCCAAGACTTCACCCGATTCGTCCGGCAGGTTCGTGCTGCCGAGCTGGACGACTCCCTCGCCGATGCGGAATGTGACGCCGCGCAGCGCTTGTTCGCCCCTGGGCAGTTCGGCCAACCCGTTTCCTTCGAAATCACCGGGTCCGGAAAAATCGACCGTCTTCCGGTTCCATGCGCCGCTCAGATCCAGTGGTACGAGTCGACCTGTGGGCTGAATCACCGGTTTCTTGGCGGCGGGTGCGTTCTCTTCCATTTGGGCCGAGATTTCCAGCACGTTTTCCGAAATACTCCGCAGTTGGCTGACAATCGCCGGGCTCTTGGTGTCGGCGAACAGCGGCGAGAGCTTCTTGTGCGCATCGACGGCACCTTGCCACTCGCCCACCTGCACCAGCGTCCGGCCCAGCAGCAGCGCCAAGTCGGCAGCGACCCGGTGCTGTCCTGCCTTGACCAGTTCGCCGATGTACGCATATGCGTCCGTCATCGTCTGCTGCGGGTCGGGATGGTCTTGGGCGATCGAGCGGATCCGCTCGACCATCACCAGGAACCGGGCTGCCTGATAGGCTTCCGACGTGGCGTCTTGGTCGAGTTCGAGGATTCTTTCGGCGGCCTGGCGGATTGCCGGGCGGGCGAACAGCCGGTGACGGATATCGTCCTGCGGCGTCTCGGGTTGGACTTGGGAAACTTTCTGAATCAGGGCGATCAATTCAGGCACACCCCCGTCGGGCACGGGATAAGGGTTTTCGGCGGCCCGTGCGCCAGCTAGCCACCACCCCGTGCCAGCCAACGTCAAAAGAACGATCGTGGCAACTCGACGAAAAGTTCGGGTCATGGGAGACTCCTGGATCTGATCGGGATTGATAAGTTAGGGATAGATTAGATGAAAGATTAAGTGGAGGGCAATGTGACAACTGGCCGGGACAGTCTCCTACACTGTCCCGGCTTGTTTTCCAAGAAGAATTCAGGGGTTACCGTCGGTTACTCTCCTCAGCGCGCCTGCACACCACCGATGCGTCTCCAATCTGCAGACCGCAGGACACTTTCGTAGTCCGAATCGATCGGGAATGGACCGCCTTCCATCTTGACTTTCACGCGATATTCTGCCGCGGGTTCCGAAGGTACTCGCCACGAGTACCGGCAGGTGAAGCCTCACCCATACTCGAACGTGCCGGTCTGGACGATCTTCCCCTGGGCGTCGGTGATGGTGAACGCCGGCTTGCCCGGTCGCGCTCCGTCGACCATCAAGCTGCTACAAACCTCGCCGCCCACTCCGATCAGCGATAAATCCAGCGAGAGCTGGTCGCCTTGCAGGTAAGCGGCTGTCACCTTCGGCGTAAAGGGTGGTCCGAACTTCAATTCGGCCGTCTCACCCGCCCGAACCTCGAACGCGGCCTGTTCGCCCGTCATGCGGGCCGAAACCCTCGTGGGCCTGGGCCCTGTCGACTGGGCGCTGCCCAACACCGCGCTTGCCAGCGTCTGCAGCAACGAAGGCGCCGCGTCTGCTTGCTCGTCGGTCTGGTCGTGCCCCGTACGGTCCAGGGTATACGAATGCAGCTTCCACGAGCCTTCGGGCAGCATCGCTCGGCCGTCTTCGTCCGATACGATTTTCAACACGCCCAGATCGCCGTACGCCAACCCGCGATATCCCTGATGGGGATTGCTGACATGCCCGACCTCCCGGGTAGAGGGCTTGACCGTCAGTTGGTCGCCCGCCGGTGTGATCTCCAGGTCGTAAAAACGCTCGCCGATCCGAATCGTTTTGGCCAAGTAATGCTGAGCATCGCTGGTCGTCACGTCGTAGCCATAGTTATCTTGCGGCTGAGGATCGACGAAGATCATATCGCCCGGCCGAAGATAGACACTGCCGTCCCCGTAATTAACGTTGGGATCCGGCGCCGTCAGATCGTCGAACCGTCCGTTGCTGTTGAAGTCCGTCACCACAACTCGCAACGTCTGCCCGTCCACCGTGATCTCGCCTTCGCGGTACGCTGCGGCACTCAAGGACGCGTAGACGTACTGGACCTGCTGCTTCTCACCGAAGGACAGCGAGCGCGCGCTACCGGAGAAGAAGAAGGCATATTCGATCTCGGTCCCGTCGACATCCACCGTCAGATCGACCCGGGGAAACGAAAAACTTGCGTAACCCGGAGGATATCTGACGTTGCCGGGAGCTAGGGCTTCGATGACCGCATCGTCTGTCAGGTCACCGTTG
Source organism: Planctomycetaceae bacterium (assembly GCA_007129635.1). GTDB lineage: Bacteria > Planctomycetota > Planctomycetia > Pirellulales > Pirellulaceae > SKKK01. The sequence continues at coordinate 5,274 of SKVE01000993.1, read as the reverse complement.
CCGTTGAGATCGAAGTACAGCCGGTTGTACTGCACAGCCGGTGTGTTCGGGGCTCCTTCCGCTTCCGGCGCAGGCTTGTCCGTGTCCAGAACGAAGCCGAACTTCTGCGTCCCCAACGTGGCCACGCCGCGGAAGGGGGACTTTGAGTTATAGCTCGGCTCCTTCGTAATCACCTTGGCAAACTCAGCCTCATCCGTCTGCCCGGGGATCCCGCGGACATTCTCACCGGTTTGACGTTGGAACCGCTGCGCCATGAGTCCCCGGAACATGTAGTCGGACGGTGGACCGGTCGAACGGTCGGTCACCGTCTCCAAACGTTTCAGTTGCAGAGAAAACGTCTCTGCGTTCGCGGCCAAAGCGCTAGTAACGGCCCACGCAGCCGCCACGGCACTCGCCAAAAACATCGATCGCCGATTCATAACCACCTCCTTTACAACTGACAACTCACAACTCACAACTGACTAACCAGATTCCTTTTTCTCGATCTGAAACACGTTGGAAAGCGTCACGGCGGTGCAACGGGTGCAATCCAGGCAGCGGATACAGCGCTGGTCGTCGCCGCGACGCTGGCCGAGCCCGCGGTAGTGGCAGAGTCGCCGGCACAGATCGCAATCGTTGCAACGGTCGGAACGAAAGTTCAAGAAGACCAACGACACGCGGTTGCACAGACTGTAGATGGCTCCCAGCGGGCACAGCAGCGTACACCACGGCCGACGGATGAACACCATCGCTACCAGAAACACGACCAAGATGGACATCTTCGTTGCGGTGGGCCACACGATGCCGCCGCCCGCCAATGCCGTGCTGGCCGTGTGCGGCACCGCCGCTTCCAACGCACCGGCAGGGCACACCCGGCAGAAGAACAACGGGTGCTCTTCGCCAAAAAAATAGGGAATCGCAAGCACCAACAGCACCAGGACTAGATAACGGCCGTATCCCAGCCAACTGGGCAATTCAAATTTCGGCGTCGGCAACCGGCCCGCCAGATCCTGGAGAAAGCCGAAGGGACACGCCCAGCCGCACACGAAACTGCCCACCAATGCGCCGATCACGACCAACATGCCCAAGGCGACAAACGGAAACAGATGCAATGCACTGAAATGGGCCAGCACGCCGATCGGACAGGCGAACAGGGCTAAGGGGCAGGAATGGCAGTGAAAGACGGGCGAACAAGCCATGTGATAACGCCAGGCGAAGGGATCGAGCCACACTAGCGCAAACGCACCCTGTACCCAGGCTCGCCAACGTGCCAGCCGGGCTGAGATGGGCATCGAGCTTTCTTTGGTCATGGGCGCCACGACCGAGTCACCTCACTCACGTAGGACACAACGACGGCGGCTCACCCGTGTAAGTCCGCCACAACATCCCGTCATCCAAACGAACTCCCCCGTACGTTATCTCGAGGATCAAATGCGGCTCGGCGGTCTGCTCGCTGACAACGACCGTGTCCCGTATCGTCAACAGCTCTTGCGGAGGCGCCAGCCAGGGTGGCGGTTCATCCAGCCATGGATCGCCGAACCCGTCACCAAGTGGCCCAAAGCCGGAAGGGTCGACGCCCGGTCCGGGATGCATGTCCATCCCACCATGCATGTCCATTCCTGGCGGCGGTGGCGGTGGTGTCAGGTCGATCTCGATTTCGTGCTCGACCGAGACGATGGCCGAATGATACCCCAGGCCATAGACCAGCGAGGCCACGCCAGCTAACAACAAAACCAACGGTGCGGTTGCTCGTGCAAAGCGGATCATCGACTAAGACTCCTTGACCATCGCCGGGGAACCCGAATCGGCAACCACTGCGTCATCCACAGACTGCGCACCAGGGCCGGCATCCTCCGGGACGGAAACCGGCCGCAGCGTATCGTCTCTACGAGCGCGGAACAACGGACTCTGTTGGGCTAACAGCAGAAACGGCAGATTCACCAGATAGATCGCCACACCGGACACGCCGCCCAGGATCAGCAGACCGATCAGCATACCCAGCACGACGGATACCACGTCCCATGCTCCGTTGCCATCGAACAGCCCCATGATGATGAAGGGCCCGATCAGCAGAACCGTCGCCAGTAACGCGACCAGCATCAGCGTCACCACCACGGTCCACCACAATGCCCAGGGCAGAAAACGCTCTGGCCGAGCCGATCGTCGGCAACAGACCGCGGTCAGTACCGTCGAGGAGAGCAGTACGGCGGAACCCAGAAGGATAGCAAGCATCGAAACGCCGGCCTGGTTCAGCGAAGCCATGTCGTAAGCGCCGAAAGAATACACGCCACCAACGCCCCACATCAGCCCCAGGGCCAGCACCAACGCGACCGGGATCAGCCGCTGCGTGAGCCAAGGCGCCACCAGCCAGACGGCCGCCCAGGACGCAGCCAACGCCACCAAAACGCCTCCGGTATTCTCCGCCACGCTGACCGGCAGGGACAGCAAACGAGCGAACATCGACCAGCCGAGCTGAACTGCCAACACCGGCAAGACGATCAACCATGCCTGAGCACACCGGTTGGCTGGAACGAGAAACAGCAGGGCGACCAGCACGGCCCACAGTCCCAGGCTGGGCACGTGGTGGTACCACCGCCACTGCACCACGACCGGGCTGCTTTCCTTCTGTCCTTGGTCGCCCAGATCTTGCGAGGCGACGATGGTCAACGGTCCTACCCCAGCGTTAAAAGGTACTCGCCACGAGCACGCACATACGCCGCCTCAGCCATACTCGAACGAACCGCTACCGATCGGCTGGCCATCCTTGAAAACGGTGAAGGTCGGCGGATGGCTCCGTCGGTCTTGCCCTGGATTGTGCCGCTGTCCCTGAGCGTCCAGCAAGTCGAAATCCAGCGTCAGCAATCGGCCCGCACGCTGGACGCGAACCTGCGGCGACAATTCGCTCGTCTGCGGTTCTTCGGCTGCCACTGTCTGGAATGGTCCCGATCGCTCGGCAACCGAATCCGAACCACCCAAAACGGGCGTCATAAAGATCGCAACTAGTGCGGCATTCACCACGAAAAACACTCCGTGAACAGGGAAGTGCACCATTGGCTCACTGGCCTCACGCCTCTACATCTTCCCACATTATCAGCGATTGCCATTGGGTGTGCAATAGGAACGTACGAGATGGTCTGCTATTGTTTCCTGGGGTTGGCCAGTGAAGGGGAACTGATTTTTCATGGCCTTAGGCGAACAACGAAGTGACGGCCTGGGCTTTGACCAGTTCGCGAGGTTGGTTCAGGTGGTTGAAGACGATGGTCTCCGGATCGATGCCGAAGGCATGGTAGATGGTCGCCAACAATTCGCCGGGATGCACCGGATCTCCCAGCGGTGCTGATGCTCTTGCCGTGGACGCGCAAGCAGATAATGCCTGTCCTTTTCGCTATTGGAGAGGGGAAACCGGTTGGCAAGCCGATCGGGGGCTTTGTTTCCGATGACGCTTGCCGACACGACCGGCGAGTTGTACAGCACGCGCGCTGCCGCCTCACCGGTTCAGGAGGCCTGGCTGAGGGGCCATATCCAGGGGATCACCAGACCGATGACGGCCCAAACGATCAGCACCGGAGCGATGCCCAAGCGAACGTAGTCGGCCGTACCGTAGCGCCCGGGCGATTGGACCAGCAGGGTTGCCGGATGGCCGGCCGGAAGCAGGAAGCTTGCCGAGGCGCCGAGAATCACCGCCAGCGCGAACGGCGTTGCGTCGACTCCCAGCGATTGCGCCACGCCGATCGCCACCGGGGTCAGGATCACGGCCACCACGGCGCTGTGCATCGGTTGGGTCAGCAGGATCGCCAGCAGGCCGATCGCCCACAACATGCCGTGCGGGCCGGCGGCGCCGATGTTCTCGCTCAGCAATCGGGAGACCAGATCGACCGTTCCGCTGTTTTGCAGGGCGGTACCTAACGGATACATGCCGCCGATCAGGGCGATGGTCCGCCAGTCAACCGCCTCGTAAGCCTGGCGGGTGGTGAGGATGCCCAGCAAGATCATCGCGGCCGCCCCGGCCAGGGCGGCGATCGCAATGGAGAGCCATCCCGTGGCGCCGAGAACGACCACGGCCAGGAGGATCGCCGTCGCCAGAATGGCCCGCACGCCCAGCTCGGGCGGACTCGCCTCGGAGTGGGGCGATTGCAGCCAAAGGAAGTCGGGACGGGGCTCGAAGTGCCGCGTCTGCATCCGGGCGCCGAACAGCAGCACCCCATCGCCGGCTTGCAGCGGAATATCGCGGGCGTCGGTGCGCCGCGGTTGGCCCTGCCGCCAAACCGCCAGGCCGATCAGCCCCGTTTGGTCACGCAGACGCAACTCGCGAAGCGTCTTGCCAATAGCATCCGAGCGGGGTGGAACGATAACTTCGACGAGTTCCGCTTCACTGGAAGGGAACGCCGTCTGGGGCTCGGGCGGCCCGGCTAGTACCAGCCCCTCGTTCTCGGCGCACAGTTGTTCCACCTTCTCGTGACGGCCGCCGACCAGCAAGACGTCCTTGCCCTGAAGACCGATCGACACATCGTCGACCGGTTGCTGCCGTCCGTCGCGCAATAGGGAAATCACGCTCAATCCGTAGCGCCGGCCGATGCCGATCTGCTCCAGCGGAGTTCCTGCGACGGGCGCGTCCTCGCGCACCCAGACCTCCCAGAGCCGCTCCTGCAGATGGTAGGTGGCCACAAGGTCCTCCTCCGTCTGCTCGGGTGGCTCCGAGGCCTCGTTGCCGGAAAGGAGTCGGTGCGCGAACAGCAGGTTGTACGCCAGAAGGGCCGCCACCAGGATCAACCCCAACGGCATGATCTCGAAGAAGCCGAGGCCCGCCTCGCCCGATTCGCGCAGCAGGTTGTCGACCACTAGGTTGTGCCCCGCGCCGATGAGGGTCAGATTCGCCCCGGCGAGGCTGGTCAGGGCCATCGGCAAAAGGAGCTGGCGGCGCGAGACCCTGTTCTCGCGCGCCAGGTGAAGAATGGCCGGGATCAGGATCGAGACCGCGGCCACGATGTTCACCACGCCCGACAGGATCGCCGGGGGAAGCACGCTGACCACCAGCAGCCGCCGTCGGCTGCTACCAGCGGCACGCTGCAGTTGGACCGCCAACCAGCGGACGGCCCCGCTACGAACCAACCCACCCGAGAGCACTAGCAGCGCGGCAATCGAAAGGACGGCCGGGCTGCTGAAGCCGGCAAGCGCCTCTTGCGTGTCGACCTGGCCGGCTACCACCAGCGCCACCAGCACCAGGATGGCGACCACGTCGGGCCGAATCCGATTCAGTGCCAGCAAGGCGACCGCCGCCAGCAGAATCGTCACCGT
>SKVE01000552.1 GCA_007129635.1 Planctomycetaceae bacterium | reverse complement strand
CGACGCGCTGGCCGCGTGGATCGTGCCAAAGACCAGGTGTCCGGTCTCGGCGGCATGAATCGCCGTCATGAAGGTCTCTTCGTCCCGCAACTCACCCACCAGGATGATGTCGGGGTCTTCCGGCACCGCGTGCTTCATCCCGATCGAAAAATCCTTGACGTCCTGGCCGATCTCGCGTTGGTTGATCAAACACTTCTCTTCGGTAAACACGAATTCGATCGGATCTTCCAGCGTGAGGATGTGCTTGCGGTACTTGCGGTTGACGTAGTTCAACATCGAAGCGATCGTGGTCGATTTTCCCGAACCGGTGACCCCAGCCAGCAGCACCATCCCCTGGTCGTAATTGCAAAGCCGTTCCACGCCCGCCGGCAGGTAGAGGCCCTCGAAGTCCGGGATGAAATTGTTGATGCGTCGCGCCACCAACCCGATCTTTCCCAATTGAGTCAGCATGTTGACGCGGAACCGCCAGTCGACGCCGTCCACGTCGCACACGTAAGCAAAGTCGGAGCCGCCGTCCTCCTCGAAAATCCTCTTGTTCCGCTCGTTCATCATCGGCCACAGCAATCGTACCATCTCTTCCGAATCGATCGGAGGACGATTCAGCGGCCGAAGCTCGCCTTTGAATCGGATCATCGGCGGCCGTCCCACCTTCAAATGCAAGTCGCTTCCCTCGAATTTGACCAAAGCCCGAAACAACTTGTCCACTTCCAACTCGGGCCGCTGGCCAGCCAGTTGCTCCAGGATCGCCGCATGTCCCTCGTCGATCGCTACGGTGTTCACGTTTGTTTCGTCGTGAGCTATCGCTGTCATCTAATCCAACCTCCGCCGATGAGCCATTGATCGTTAAAGCCGTACGGGAATGCCCCGAGCAGCCATCACCTGTTTTGTTTCCCGAATCGAATACTCGCCGAAATGGAAAATGCTGGCGGCCAGAGCCGCGTCCGCTTTGCCGATCAGCACCGCGTCCGCCAGGTGCTCGGGCCTGCCCGCACCACCACTGGCAACCACCGGGATCGAGACCGCCTGGCTGACCGCTGCCGTGATCTCCAGGTCGTAACCGTCCTTGGTGCCGTCGCAGTCCATGCTGGTCAACACAATCTCCCCCGCACCCAACCGCTCGACTTCCCGAGCCCAAGCGACCGCCTCTAAGCCAGTGGGTATTCTACCTCCGTTGATGTGAACTTCCCACACCTCGTGCCCATTCCGCTGGACCCGCTTCGGATCGATGTTGACCACGATGCACTGGCTGCCGAACCGCTTGGCTGCCTGCTGGACAAACCCAGGATCTCGGCACGCAGCCGAATTGATGGACACCTTGTCGCTGCCAGCATTTAACAGCTCGCGAATGTCCTCGATGCTCCGGATGCCTCCGCCGATCGTCAACGGCATGAAGACCTGCTCGGCCGTTCGCCGAACCACGTCGATCATGATGTCCCGCTGCTCGTGACTGGCCGTGATGTCCAGGAAGACCAGTTCATCAGCCCCCTCTTGTTCGTACCTTGATGCAACCTGTACAGGGTCCCCTGCATCGCGAAGATTCAGGAAATTGGTTCCTTTCACGACGCGACCTCGGTCGACGTCCAGGCACGGGATAACGCGTTTGGCAAGCATCGCGAGTCGATCTATGGAGCGGAAACAGGACAAACTGGAAAATCCTAAGTTATAGAGAAGTGTCGATGTGGTCAACGGTCCCGAACCGATTCCCACGGACGGCGGGCAGCTTCACGACGAGCAGAACGCCCCTTTTGATCGGTGTGTTCCGATTGTGCCGCCTGGATGTCCCCGTTTTTTGGTCCAGGTTGGGCGATCCGCCTGATTTTCCCGGCTGCAGGCGTCCGACTTCAGCTTCAGGGGCGTTTCAAGTTCCACCACAGGCAGGAAATCCGCATGCCTCCACGCAAACTCAATCCGAAACTCAAGCCGCTGCGACCTAAGTTGGTCGGCGACGCGCCGATGCGGTGGACCGCCGCTTTTGTGGATTATCTGCGAAGCGAGTGCCATCTGGCAGAAAACAGTGTCGAGGCGTACCAACGCGATGTTCGGAGATTCCAACAGTGGTTGACGGCCACCCAGCAGGAGATTCCGACCCTGAGTATCCGCGAATTGTCGGATTTCGTGGGCTGGTTGCACCAGCAACAGCTTGCTCCGGCTTCGATCGCTCGACATATCGTCACCGTCCGTATGTTCTTTCGCTATTTGCAGTTGGAAGGAATCCTGCAGGAGAATCTGGCCGAGTTGCTGGGCAGCCAGAAGCTGTGGCAACGGATTCCGGAAGTGCTCTCGCCCGGCATGGTCCAACGCTTCCTGGAATCGCCCCGACCTCGCGATACCTTCTACCACCGTGATAAAGCCCTGCTGGAACTGCTCTACGCGACCGGTTGTCGAGCTTCCGAGTTATCCAATCTGCGGTGCAGAGACATGCACCTGAACGAAGGGTATTGTCTGTGTCATGGAAAAGGTGGCAAACAGCGACTGACGCCGTTAGGCCGAGCGGCCAAGGAGGCGGTTCACAGTTATCTGGAACATGAAAGATCCGCTCTTGCGGGATTGGCATCTCCATCACCCGAGTGGCTATTGCTGTCGCGGCGAGGCCGGCGGTTGCGGCGCGAGGCGATCTGGGAGCTGGTAAAAAAATATGCGCGTCGAGCTAGCATCCCAAGCTCGATCAGCCCGCATTCGCTGCGCCATAGCTTTGCGACCCATCTTTTGGCGGGCGGAGCAGACCTGCGTCAGGTGCAAGAGATGCTGGGACACGCCAGCATACAAACAAAGCAGATTTACACGCACGTCGATAAAAAAAAAAAAAAAAAGGTGCACCAAACGTT
>SKVE01000562.1 GCA_007129635.1 Planctomycetaceae bacterium | reverse complement strand
GATCGAGGAGATCGTCGCGGATACGGAAAAAGAAATCGAAAAATTCATCCGCAACAAGGGGGAAGAAGCCGCTCAGGAAGTCAATGTGCAGGGACTGCCCGACCGGATCCTGTACATGATGGGACGCCTGCATTTCCGCACCAGCTACAGCCAGAACGTTTTGCGGCATTGTGTCGAGGTCGCTTTCTTGACCGGAATGCTGGCCGAAATGGTGGGCTTAAGCGGGGATCTGGGGCGACGGTGCGGCCTGCTGCACGATATCGGCAAAGCGGCCGATCACGAACTGGAAGGCGGCCATCCCAAGATCGGTGCCGATCTGCTGAAACGGCATGGGGAATCCGCCGAGGTCGTGCACGCGGCGTTGGGACACCACGACGAAATCGTGACCGATTATCCCTACACGATGCTGGTGGCGACCGCCGACGCTTGCAGTGCCTCGCGGCCCGGTGCGCGACGCGAATCCCTGGAACGATACATCAAGCGGATGGAAGAACTGGAATGCATCGCCAGTGGTTTCGATGGCGTCGAGCATGCCTTCGCGATCCAAGCAGGACGCGAATTGCGGGTGCTGGTCAGTGCCAAGGAAACCGACGATATCAAAGCAGCGAAAATCTGCCGCGAGATCGCCAAAGCGTTCGAAGAACAATTGACGTATCCCGGCGAGATCAAAATCACCGTCGTGCGGGAATCCCGCTTTACGGAAATCGCCAAGTAGTTCGCCGACACGGGCATGGGAGTGCATGATGCGGATGCTGTTGATCGGCGATATCGTCGGCAAGCCGGGACGACGGATCGTGATCGACACGATCGATATGCTGCGGGATCAGCAACGTCTGGATCTGATCGTGGCCAACGCAGAAAACGTTGCCGATGGATCGGGCATCACCCCGACGATCTACCGGGAACTGATCAAGGCGGGCGTCGATTGCATCACGCTGGGCGATCATGTGTACCGTCGGAAAGAGATCGCTTCGATCCTGACGACCGAAACCAATATCCTAAAGCCCGCCAATTTTCCCGATACCGCGCCCGGATGCAACTGGACGGTCGTCTCGACGCGCAACGGGATACCCGTCGGCGTGTTTTGCCTGCTGGGCCGCGTCTACATGCGGCCCGTCGATTGCCCGTTTACGGCGGCGGATCGAGTTCTGCAGGAAATGCCCGCCGAGGTCCGGGTGCGGTTGCTGGACTTCCACGCCGAAGCGACCAGCGACAAACAGGTGATGGGCCGATACCTGGACGGGCGTGTCTCGGCCGTGCTGGGAACGCATACGCACGTCGCCACGGCGGACGAGCAGATCTTTCCCGGCGGAACCGCGTTTCAGTGCGATGTGGGGATGACGGGGCCTCACGAAAGCATTATCGGACGCAGGATCGACCGAGTGCTGACCACCACACTGACCTTCTGCCCCACCGATTTTCATGTGGCCAAGTCGGATGTGCGGTTGTGCGGGACGATTGTCGAGGTCGATCCTGAGACCGGCCGTGCTGTCGCCATTGAGCGTCTCCGGGTCCAGTATGGGGCAAAGGGCGAAGTTCAGGTCACGCTCAGTTGATCAGATTCGCTCTTGTCAGACGAATCAACTGCTGTTACTGTACCCCGCGTTTTGAATCTCCCGTGATTCTCGGTTGCCAGAGTTCTCTTCGAACAACATGGATGTTGGCATGTCGCTCACAACATTTGGTTCGCCACACGTTCGGCTGATCGTTCTGACCTTGGCGATCTTAATCCCTTCTTCAGGTTGCATAGGAATCTCCGCGCATCTGCTGTACTTCATCAAGGGCGGGCAGAAGATTGACGCCGAGTACAAAGGGCTGAACGGGAAACGGGTGGCGGTCGTGTGCGTCTCAGAAAACGCCAGCTACGGACCGAATTCCATCTCGAGCATGATGGAGCGATCGGTGGCCGCCTTGCTGCGAGAACGAGGCCGGAAGATCGAGGTGATCCACCACGAAGAAGTGGCCGATTGGATCGATACAAACGACTGGAACCAAATGGATTACCGGGATATCGGCCGAGGCGTCGCGGCCGATAAGGTGCTGGCCATCGATGTGGGCGGAGTCCGCTTGCACGAAGGCATGACGCTGTATAAGGGGCGAGCCGATGTGGTGATTACGGTCTACGATATGGAGGACGGTGGAAAAGTCGCCTTCCGCAAAACGCTGCCCGAATTCACGTTCCCAAGAAACGGGGCACGCCACACTACCGAAATGAGCGAGAACCAGTTCCGGCAACTGTTCGTCACCGTCCTGGCCAATCAGGTGGCCAAATACTTCTACGACTATCGCTTCGAAGATGATTTCGCGAACGACGTACGCAGCTTGAGCTACTGATCGGCCGCTGGAGCCGTCAATCGTTGTCAGAGCCCCAACCCAGTCCAGGATTCACCTCGCCCAAAAGACGGTTTTTCGCCTGGTCATACTCTTGCAAAAGCTCGTTGAATTCGCCAAAGTCGCGCCGCAACCGATCCCACCACCCGACCGGACTGGAATCCGTGTCACATGCTTTCTGCATGTTCCGAACCATCTCGATCAACGGTACGTGCTGCTGCTGAAGCTGCTGCGCCTGAGGCGTTAGCCAAGGAGCGTGGCACAAAACGTCCTCGAACCAACCGCTCTGATCCTCGGAAAGAAATCGGCTCTCCAGTTGTTCGCTCACGTGCCCCAACTGGTCGCGTAACCGATCAACCGCATCCGCCGCTTCGTAAAAGGCATCGTTGATCTGCTCTAACAACTGATCGGGATGATCGGATCGAACCGGAGCCAGATCGCCGCCTTTTTCCAGTGCTGGCTTCTGAGTCATCAGTGCCTCCTTTTCGCCAAAGCG
>SKVE01000812.1 GCA_007129635.1 Planctomycetaceae bacterium | reverse complement strand
CGTACGGATCTGCAAACGGGTGTATCATGCGTTGAGCTTGAGCGGTTATGCGCGGATCGATCTCCGGATGGATGCTGCCGGGAAGATTTACGTGTTGGAGGCGAACGCGAATCCCAATCTGGAGTATGGCGAGGATTTTGCGGAATCGGCCGAATCGATGGGCATCGATTACGAAATGCTGCTGCAACGCATCATCAATCTGGGCCTGCGTTACAACGCACCCTGGAAGAACGCGCCACGCTTGTAAATGCTTAGGGCTCGCCGGTTTGCCAACGGGCCAGCAGATCGGCCAGCCAGCGTTGATGGGACGGCGAGAACGCGGCGATCAGATGGCGGCTGATCGGATCGTATCGAAACACACCGTCCGCTTCGTCCAGCCGCGCCTGCCGCATGGCCTCGTCCAATTGTTGCCTCCATAAATCGATTTCGGACGGGGCGGCCAACAAGCCTTCCAGCGGATGAAACTCGATGTCCCAGCGAGCGCGATCCGCTTCCGGCGAAGTGACCTGGACGGTGCTGGCATCGATGGTGCGGAAGGTCAAGTCCATCGGATCCAGTAGGTCCATCAAGGCCTGACCCAAAGGCACATCGTCGGCCACAAGTGTTGTCTCGGCTGCCGGAGTCCATCCCATCTGGCCCAACGCGTGCCAATCAACCAGGATCTGCAGCCCCGTATCCCGCGTGATCTGCTGCAGGATCTGGAGCATCGGCACCGGTTGGTCATAACGGATGCGGACTCGTTCTTGCAGCAGCGTGTCGGCGCGTTGGCAGCGGAGATCCAATCGCATGAGTTGCGGATCCAGGTTCGTTGTGGGCGACAGACCGCGGGCGACCCGCAACCGCTCGCAAAACAACAAAGCTCGTAACAGCACGGTGTCCTGGTGCCGGATCACCAGATCCGGTAACTCGGTGACCAGCTCCCCCGGTCCACCCTGAACCTCCCATGAATCCGGTTCGACCATCGTCATGATCCAATCGGCTAACTGATCTAATTGGTCCTCCGAATCCTGGACGAGATCGCCTACCGGGTGGCGGACGCGGCGTAGTGGGTTGTCGGCCGGAGCGATGCGGGTGATCAGCAACTGGTCTCGATCGTGCAAATAACCGAGCCCCAACGGGCGAATCGCAGCGACCAGCATGTCGCCGATCTGGGTATCCGTCGCTTGGATCTTCACGGGCGAATCAGGGCGGAGCCGCAGCAGAGCCAGCGCGTCGGGGTCCAGCGAGATCGGGATGGTGCTCAAGCCCGTGACCATGTGGGTAAAGGCGATCAACGGCATCCCCGGGATATCGACTGCCGGGATCGTGTCCTGCAACCGCTCCGGGATGTTCACCTGGCGAGGCTCGGGACGCGGCATCGAGGAGCCGTCATCCGAGGCATCCTCCCAATGTTCCATGTCCGGCATCGGTTCGCCATCTTCGAGCGATTCCTGCGACGCATCCACCTGATACGGCTGGTCCTGGATGAACGGTGCAAAGGAGGGCAATACCCGCGTGGGCGGGGAATCATCCGTCGGATCCTGATCGTCGACCTGACGTTCTTCCACATCCGGGACCACGGGTTCGGTCTGCTGGACAGTATCCGGATCAGCGATCTGCGGCCGCTCGGTTTCCTGGTTCATCGCCGGATCGACCGGTTCCGTCTCCACCGGCTCCTGCCGCTGGTCTGCATCCGCTGCATCCGAAGGATCTTCGGCAAGGTCGCCGGGCGAGTCGGCCGTTTCCGGCTGCTCCACGGCCGCGTCACCGGTCGTATCGGCTGGCTTGTCTTCGGGTTGGCCTTCGCGTGGGCCGTCGGGTACTTCGTCCGATCCATCATCCGGGGTCATCGGCGACGGTGGGGTGTCCGGTGAAGGGGCTGTTCGAGTTGCCAGGTCGCCGGTGCGCGACGCCCAGAAACCGACCAGCAGGATCGACAGCAAGATCCCCAGCATGGCCGCCCCGCCGATCATCAACCATTGGCGTCGATCCTCTGCGGCCTGGGAAACCCAATGATCGTCGGGCAACAGCGGCGGGGCCGTGGGCTCGGTTGCCTCGGCATCCACGGCTGCGTCTGGTGGCACAGGCGTTGTTGCGGGCGGTGTCGCGGGCGGTGTCGCGGGCGGTGTCGCGGCCCCCACAGGCGTCGACGGTTTGGGCTTGGGGACTCGCGGCGGTTCCGCAGTCGTCTGTTCCGTCAATTCACCGGGTCGCTGGTCCAATGGCAGGCCGGCTGGCAGGCTCAGCTCGGGCAGATCCGGCGGCTCGATCTCGTCGACCGTATCGCAATTTTCGTCCGCCGCGTGGGGGTTGGCGTCTTCCGGCAGACTGACCAGCACCATGCTACCGCATTTCGGGCAGATCAGGATCTCGCCGATCGCCGCCGCATCGCGCACCTGCAGCCGCTTCTTGCATGTGGTGCAGAGAATCGAGAACTGTTCCACATTCGCCCCATTCTAACTGGAAATCGCCCATCCCTTCATCACGGTGCTTCGCCCGCGACCTCTCGAATTATTCACCAGATCAGGCAAGCAGGTCAAGCGTTGCTCCCCCAGAAGCCCCCGTTCGTGATGAAGCGTGCGAAATGCCTGCGTATCTTGGGGAAAAAGGGAAAAAGGACAGGCATTTTTTGTTTGCAATGCATCGCTGGGCGCGATGATCATTGCCAACACGAATTCGTTGGCCGGCGTGAATGAAATGCTGGCTGACACGGACATTCCGACACTCGGTTTGATAACCAAGGAATCACCGACTTAGCACCGTTCGAGAAATAACTGTCCAATGTCCCTCGCCCCTCGTGGGAGAGGGCAGGGTGAGGGGGCAGAAAATGCGTCAGTTATTTCTCGAACGGTG
>SKVE01000059.1 GCA_007129635.1 Planctomycetaceae bacterium | reverse complement strand
TAAAAAAAAAAGAATGCATCGACGACCTCCATGGCGGCCAGTTGTACTACGCCAGTGCCGCCAAGAGCAAGAGAAGAATCAGCCACACGCCATACAGCGTCACTGCCAAAGCTAGCAGCCTGGGACGCGGTGGCCGTGGACGGGCAGGCAGCCAGAAGGACTGCTGCGAGGTCGAGACGCGGCGTTGTGCCGAGCCCTTCTCGGAGGGGAGACGCCGACGATTTTTCTTGGAGGGAATGGCCACAGGGCAACCATGACTTCAGTAGCGCGGAACGAACTCGGTGGCTTTCACCGTTTGCCGACCGAGATCTGAAACTCCTGCACAAAGGCGGTGTCGAAATCGTAAACGTCGTCGAAATCCTCGCGACGATCGGAATTCGATTTCTTCATTTCGTTGATCTCGATCAAATTGTAGACAATTTCGCCGAAGTCGCCGGTCGACCTGATTCCCCAGTCGTTCAAAACCAGCTTGGCCATCAGGCCAAACTGTTCCGTCGCAAACAAGCGAATCGCCTCGCATAATTGCTGGCCCGTCACATGAGCTTCGGGCGCGGCAGGATCGTCAGGGTTCGACGATGGTCCTTGCCCCATGCTCAATTCGCTGTGAGCGTAATTCAACGCTTCCCGGACGAACTGGTACGCCTCCAGCTTGTAACGCCGGTCTCTTCTCAACAGCTTGATAATCGGAGGAACGATAGTAGCCATAATTTCTACGGGACCAAGTCAGCCTTTCGTTTTTCCCTTACCGCTTTTTTGAACCACCGACAACACTTCGCCAACATCCAGCATCAGTCGCCGGTTGTCTTCCATCTGGACCAGCACTTGCTGCGCCAGGATTTCGTGTCCCAATACGCGTGCCCGACCTTGCGACGTCACGACATCGGCATTGATCGGCGGCAAGCTGCGTTGCAGATCCAGATACGTGTCGTACTCGAATCGCAGGCAGCACTTCAAACGCCCACAACGGCCTGATATCTTCGTAGGGTCCAACGTGGCCTTTTGCAGCTTGGCCATCTTCATCGAAACAGGAGGCATCTCGACCAGATGGCAACCGCAGCAAACGTCCTTGCCACAGTCGCCGAAATCGGCCAGTAATTTGGCTTCATCCCGGACTCCGATTTGACGCATTTCGATCCGCGTTTGGAACTCGGTGGCCAGACGTCGCACCAGTTCCCGAAAATCGACTCGTCCTTCGGCCAAGTAGTACACAATGATGCGTTCGCCGCCAAACAAATGCTCGACATCCACCAACTGCATCTGCAGTCCCAAGTCGCGGATATGCCGCAAGCACAGCCGGAATTCCTCTCGAGCGTTGGCTTCGATATGAGCCAATTCATTCGAGTCCTGGTTGGACATCTCTCGTAAGATTTGGCCGTCCGACGACCCAGCCCCCCCATCGTCTTGCTGCTCGCCGTTGTGTTGGCCCTGCTGGCGATCGTCTGAGGCATCTTGCGAGTCGTCGGTCGCGGCATTGCACAGGATCTCGCCGATTTCCAGCCCGCGGTTGGTGCGAATAATTACGCTCGTGCCGCGCAACAGATTCGAACCATTGCGAGCCGACATCACTCCCAAAAATCGCATGGCACCGTATCGGACAATGTATTCTGACATAGGGCGGAAACCGCAAACGAGGACGCGAAACGCACAAGGCTGTTGAACGGCACAGCACAAGGCATCGCGTGAGAAACATCGACCTGATGCGTCTCAGGCGTCGACCATTATATCGCCGCCTGTCGTGTTCACGCAATGGCGTAGCGAGCTTCGTTCGAAAAACGGCTCAATCATCAGTTCCCGCTGGTCGGCCGTCGCTTCTGAAATCCACCGGCCGGAACCCCCTCGTCGGGGGTAAGTGCCCCGCCGCCTCGCTGCATGGTGACGACGCGTGCATCGTCGTAGTACCCCATGCGATCCAGCAGGGTTCTGAGTTCGATGGTTTCGATGCCCAGCCGAGTCGCTTCGCCAACGATCTCGGAATAGTGCTTCATCATACGGTCGTTGGAACGGTCGGATGGCGGCTTGCCGCGGACCAGATAGCGAGTTGTCGAACTCAAGCTGCCTTCGATCGTACCGTCTTCCTTCAATTCACAATCGATCACTCCGTTATTCAACGTGATGATGCTCCTGACCTTTTCCTGATCGCTACGTCCATCGCCGGTGATGTCCATCAAACCAGCCAAAGCGAAATGGGTACGTTGTCCGCGACGGAACGAAGGCGAGTAGATGATGTCGTCTACCAGGATGGGATTCGATAAATCATCCTGCAGGATTCGGGCTTCGGCCGAGCGTTCATCGATCACTCGCGTCACTTCGATACGTCCTTTGATCGGCGCGGTCGTGACTCCGGTCTGGTCGCGATCGTAGACGCTGAACGTCATCTGGCGCTCCAAGCCATGGGCCGACCCCAGATCGATCCATACCGTCCCCGTCCTTTGGTTCACCCAGGTGATCCTGCCATCCGCCGTTTCGAAGGTCGTTTCTCTTTGCCCTTCGATCCGTTCCCTCTGTAAGGCGATGACTTGTTGAGCCCGGTCGAGTTCGCCTTCCAGTTTTCTCTGGGATTGTTCTGCCGTGGTGCTCACCTTGGCCAATTCGGCCCGAACCTTCGGAAGAGCCGAGGCCAGTTGGGCGCCCTGAGTCTCAAAACGACTACGCTCTTCCTGGAACTTGCGACGTTCGTCCTGAAGATCCTGCCGTGTCTTGGCCAATTCCTCCTCGGCCCGCTCAGCTCGTGCCCCTTCCGCCTGACGTACCTGCTCGCGTACCCGTTCCAGTGCACGTTGACGCAGGTCGGCGTCTGCCAACTGCTTATTGCGTGAGTTGACGATCCCGACCAAAT
>SKVE01000720.1 GCA_007129635.1 Planctomycetaceae bacterium | reverse complement strand
TGGCAAAGTTGACCAGGTACTGCCGGTCATCAAGACGTTCGACGCACGGCTTTCCCGCCCGTGGGTGATCCAGGCTCGCGTCGTCGGGGATCGTTTCCTTCTCGTACTCCGCCAGCCCTGCGAACTCGGCCATCTGCGGATTCTGCTCGGCAAACCTCCCGAATCAGCGGATACCAGTCGAGCTTGATGTCCTGCCCCTCGTCGATGAATACGTGAGCGTACTTCCGGCGTTCGGGGCAACCCGCTTCCAGCAATCGACGCACGGTCTCGCCAGGCCGGTCACGGTCGGGTTCCACGCCGGCGCGGAACGCCAACAGGTAGGCATAGCGGTCGATGTTGATTACCTTCAGTGCCCCTTCAGGCAAATGCCAGTCGGACTTCGGCTTGCGTTTGTCGAAGCATTCGCGAATCAGGCCACGCAGGTAGGGCACCAGGCAGCGATTGAAACAAAGCACCAAGACCGGTGGGACGCTTGTGACCGGCGTACAGTCCAGCAGTTCGGGCCTGTGCATCCGGTTGATCGACTCAAGGAGGGTCTCCGCCACAGCGTTGGCCAGCACAATCGTCTTGCCGCTGCCCACCACGCCGCGGATCACCTTGAGACCCACCAGTAGATTCGGATTAAACGCGAGGTCCTCCTGTTCCTTGGTCAGCTTCTTCAGTTGGAGATTCCGGCGATCGATGAACTGTCCCAGCGATCCTACTGGCTTGGCCACGGCGGGCGCTTCGCATCGCAATCCCGACGTACAACCGAACAAGTTGCTGAACAGCAGCAAGGATTCCCGCGAGGCCACCGTGCCTGCTGTAAGATTCTTCATGCACGAGAGCCTGGCCAGGAACGTATCGCGTTCGAGCATGTCACTGAGCCAGACCTTGCCTGAGGCGACGGTGGCCGACAATCTGGCGATGTCTTCGGGCGTGACGTTGGGCAACCAGCCCGCGAAGTACAACGGCGGTGGTTCGATGTCCACGTACCGCTCATCGCCGCTGGCCTCGAACTTGTCGCGGTCCTTGGAGAGCACGTCCGGTTCGATCACCGATCGGTCGTTCTCCAGCAGGCAGAGCGAACAGCACAGCCGCACGCAGTCGGTCAGCATCGCTTCCGGGATCTGTACGCCCTGTACCGCCGAGATGCTGCTGCCCAGACTGGCCAGCGATTGCTCGACCGTCAGACCGTCACTTCGCGGGAAATTGCGGTACGTGTTGGTCCTGCCACTGGAATGCCAGCGGATTGTGCTGTTTGGGGGCGATGCGTGCTGTCCAGTCTGAACCAACGTACCAGGAGGCTGGCAAGAATATTTGGTGGCAAGAATATTTTTTCGAGAGCAGAGGGAGAAGATGAAAGGTCAGAAATCCTGGAAGACTCGGTAGCGACCAAGATCCATACGTCGTTCCCGCCCAATATTCTTGCCCTTCTCCCCCCGGGCCGGTTGACCGGCTTGCGGCTGGACTGGTGGCTCGGATAGAATGGCAGGCCGGAACACCACGATGGGGACTGGCGGGGAGTATTCACGGTGGCGGAATATGGGCTTCGGTTGTTGCACCTGTCCGACTTGCATCTGGGCAAAGCGGGCGCTGGCGAGGCTTGGCGGAGTCGCCGGGTTTTGGGCGACGCTTGGCTGGAACACCTGGATGCGATCCGAGCCGATGGCGGCCTCAAGATCCTCGAAGGACGAGAGGCACGAGAAACTACCCAGTTTATTCTCGTACCCCCCTTAACGTCCTCCATCTGTAAGGCCGGCCCGTACGCTGCTTGGTCATCCGGGACCGCTCAACCCGCTTGACGCCACGGATTGGAGCCATTTTAATTCATCTTTCGGATCGCCCAGGCTGCTAGGACTTGCATCCCTGCAAGCGGTGGCGATTGCCTCGCTGGATGTTTGTTCGATCCCGATTCCCGGAGGCTTGATTGAGCATGAGCAAGAGATCGCCCCGCAGTCGGTTCGCGGTTCGAGCGGATCTGTTCAAGCCGGAACCACCGATCACGGACAAGGAGATCAAAGCCTTGTTTTGTGGTCGGACGAAGGAGTTCCAGCGGGGCCTGGAATTGCTGAAGGCCAATTCGGACGTGGCTGGTCGACAATCAAGACGGGGCGACAAGCGGCCGTGGGTGATTCACGGGGAATCGCGCAGCGGAAAATCGCATCTGGCTCGGCGAATCTTTGCCGAATTGCCGCCTACCAACCAGCGCGTTCGGATCGTGATCACTGCCGGAGAACGCCTGGATGCCATCACGGTGATGCGGGAATTGTTCGAAAATCTCCGCGGCGATTTCATGCGCCGCGTCTCGGATCAACGGGTGGAAGAGGATCTTCTGAAAAGACCGGTTGTCGATTTGGTCCGGCAACTGATCGAGCGAATCGCCCTGTTCCAAAACGACGTCCAGTCGGTGGAACTGTCCACGGAAGCTTCGCGGCGCGAAGTTTTGGACATCGGCGGTGAACTGAACGCAGCGCCGTTGCTTTCGAGGTTCCTGGCCAAGTATCAAACGGAAACGGCTCGCAAGAGCGCGATCAAGTTGAGTTTGCGTCCGCCAACCCCCGGCGACCTGGCAGAAGTCTGCGGGATCATGCTGGAGACGTTGCTGACCGTCAAACGAATCAACCACGCGCTGATTCTCGTAGACGATATCGACCTGTTGGAAACCTATCAATCCCCAACCCAGAACGCGCGGCAGCAACGGTCGATCTTGGGCCAAGCCTTGGATCAGCTTCACGGCACGGCCGGCGTAGACGTGGTGATGACGGCGCGCAGTTGGTACGTCCATTCGCGAAAAGATCTGCAGACGCTCGTCGACTTGGGAATGTCTGATCCGATGCAACCCGCCGACCTGGTCG
>SKVE01000913.1 GCA_007129635.1 Planctomycetaceae bacterium | reverse complement strand
TTCCTGCGATCGGCAGGCAACGATCCGTGGGTGATCACCACCCCGTCTCCGCTGGACGAACACTCGCTGCTGGTCGCCGCCGGCGAAAAGAACCATCCACTGGTGCGCGCCGAATTCCCGAAGGATGCGGTGGATCTGGGGTTGTATACCATGTGCGTCGACACCGGCCAACTGGAGCTGCTGTACAACGACCCGCAAGCGGCCTGTTTCGAAGCTCGCCCCCTGCACCCGCGTCGAGTTCCGCCCGTGTTGGACGAATCCGACGCCTCGCGCAGCAGCCAGTTCACCGGATGGTTGTTTGCCCAGTCGGCGTTCATCACCCGGCAGCCGCACGTGCCGCGCGCGGTGCCCGATGGACCCGATCAATTCCGCTATTGTGCCAAGATCTGGTTCAAGGGCCATACGCCCGACGAACGGGAAGAACGCCAACGCACGGTCCACTCCATCAACTGGTTCGGACGCCCCTGATCGACAACGGCCATCCGCTGGAGCCGAACTCGCCAGCCAGCGGCTAACGGGTCCGATATCGGCGTGCATCCGTTTCCAAGGCCGATCCGCGACCATCTGGTCATGTTGGTTGTGCTCCCAAGAACTTGCAACGGCTGGCATCGTCGACATGCTACTCAGCAGCGGAATGAATTCCGCCCTACGATAGGTTTTGCAGCAAGCGGTCGAGTGTGGCGGTGCGGTCTTCGTACCAGTCTTTGGACAGGACGAAGGCCAGGTTCCAGCCGAAGGTGCGTAGCAGACGGGGGCGCATCATGTCGCGTTCCAACACGTCGTCTTGTTCGTAGTACGTGGGGCCGTCGACCAGGATGCCCAAGCGGTAGGCCGTGTCCTCCGGCCGGCGGACGGCCAAATCGCAGCGGAAATGCGACTGGCCGACGGATCGATCGACGATCAGCCCGCGCTCGGTCAACGCGGCGGCGATCTGATTGGTCGCGGCCTCTTCGGGCACCGGCGCCTCGTCCTGATCGCGCCAGCGGGTGATGCCGCGCAGCACGCGCCCGGCGGTTGCACCGTCGCCCTCCGAAACGGCCTGAGCGTATCGCAGATAGTTCCTCAAGCAATTGGCGCCGTCGTTGTACTCGTTGGTGATCTGGGCGTAGCGGATCGAGCTGACGACGGCCATGTGGTGCTTGGCGCGCGAGAAGGCGACGTTCAACCGCTTCTCGCCGCCGCTCTGGTTGATCGGCCCGAAGTTCATCAGCATGCGCCCGTCCGGCCCCGGCCCGTAGCAGACGCTCAAGATCACAATGTCCCGCTCGTCGCCTTGGATGTTCTCCAGGTTCTTGACCAGCAGACCTACGAATTGCCCGTCGACCTCGCGCTCGAATTCAGCGTCCAGCCGGGCAGCGAACTCGCGGTCCTGCTGGGCCAGACGCGCGAGTGCGGATTCGATCTCGTTCTGCTGTGCCTCGGAAAAGGCGACGATCCCGATACTGGATCCGCTGCCTTGCGCCAGCAACTGCCGGACCAGATGAGCGATGTAATCGGCCTCGGCCCGGTTGCGCCGTTTCTCGTAAACGCCGTGTTGCAGGCAATGGAAACTGACCGGCCGCTGCACCAGGGCTTCGGCGCCGGCCAGACCGTCTTCGGCGCAGGTGGCTTCGATCGGACCGCAACCCGCGGCCAATAACTGTTGGTCGGGCACGGTCAGCAGGCGGCCGTCGTAAAAGGTCCAATTCGAGAAGCTGATCAGCGCTTCGCTGCGGCTGCGGTAATGCCAGCCCAGCATCGTCGAGGGCAGGTTCTTGGCGGCGTGGTTCAGGAAGCTGTTGCTGTTCAAATCGTAGCGGACCAGTTCGCCCTGGTCGTCGATCATCAGTTCGTCTTCTTCGCCGCTTCGTCTAGCCGAAAAGAAATCGGTGGGCGGCAACTGCATCTCGTCCCCGACCACGATCGCCTGAGCGGCGCGGAAAATCGAGGGGACGGCTTCCTCCAGCGTGACCTGACTGGCCTCGTCGAAGATCACGACGTCGAAGTGCTGGGTGTCCATCGGCAGCGTGTCGGAGACACTCAGCGGGCTCATCAGCCAGACGGGCTTCAGATCTTTGATGACTTCGCCCGAATCGCCCGAGACCAGTTCGCGGATCGCTTTGTAACGCATCGACTTGCCGAACTCGTGTTCCACTTCGCGGCGTCCCCGGTTGTACCGCTTCTTGAACTCCTTTTGTTCTGCGTCGAGCTGGCCGTTCGGCAGGCTGGCCGTGCGGACGTGGTCCAGGAACCGGTCGCACAAGCGCCGGCGAATCTCGTCCGCATTGGTGTTCAGCCACTGGTCGTACAGCGTCTCGATGCGTTTTACGTGCCGCTGGCGCGTGGTTCCATGAAAACGCTCCAGTGCCCGATCCTGGCGGTAGATTTCGCGCAACGTCGCGTCGGCTACGGCGGCTTCCAGAGCCGGCACGGCCAACGGCATGCGCCGCATGACGCTTTGCAAGCCGTCGGGCAGATTGCCCACTTGCTCCATCGCGCGGAGGTAATCGGGCAGATCGTCCAGCGCGGCGCTGATGCGCCCCAAGCGTTGCTTCAGTTGGTCCAAGGTCAGATCGCCGCAGTCGTCCGTGATCTGGCTGAGTGCCTGGTCCAGATGCTCGAGCGGTTGACCGGCTCGCTCGATCTTCGCCAAGATTCGGGGCGCTTTCTTGGAACGCAGCATGTCGCGGTGGAAATCGGCCAGCCAAGTCGGGCATTTGCTGAGCAACTTGCGGGCTGCCGTCAAACGCTCGACGAATGCGTCGACGTCCCCGTCGATCTGGAACGATTCGGCCAGACGCTGCTGCTGGTAGTCGCGTTCGGCGGCGGCGTGGTACTCGGCATCCAACGCAGACAGC
>SKVE01000141.1 GCA_007129635.1 Planctomycetaceae bacterium | reverse complement strand
CGTCAACAACTACGGCCGCAACGTGCTGTACCGCAACAACGGGGACGGCACATTCACGGATGTGACGGCTCAGGCCGGTGTGGACGCCGGGGAACTGGTCGGCGCAGGAGCTGCTTTTTTGGACATCGACGCCAACGGCCAACTGGATCTGTACGTGGCCAACTACGTCGACTTTACATACGAAAACCACGTTCCCCGCTCGATGGATGGCTTTCCCGAATACGCTGGGCCGCGCGACTACCGACCGGTGCCCGATATCCTGTTCCACAACAATGGCGATGGGACGTTCACGGATATCAGCGACCTATCGGGGATCGGACAGCACGCAGGGACGGGCATGGGGCTGGTCTGTGCCGATTTCAACAATGACGGCCACACCGACGTTTTCGTGCTGAACGATGTGGCCGAGAACTTCTTGTTTCAGAATGACGGGACAGGCCGATTCGAGGAGGTCGGTCTGGTTCTGGGCGCCGCCTACAACGGCCACGGCGACGAACTGGGCAGCATGGGCATCGATTGCGGCGACTTCGACAACGACGGCTGGCTCGATTTCTTCATGACCTCCTACCAGGGCGAACTGCCCGTGTTGTACCGTAACGTCGGTGGGTATGCTCTGGAGGATGTGACCCAGCGGTCCGGTGCCGGCGACGGTTCGTTGCCCTACGTTAATTGGGGCGCCGGGTTGGTCGATTTCGACAACGACGGCCACCGAGATCTGTTCGTTGCCAACGGCCACTTGCAAGATCTGATCGACCAGTACGATCGGTCCACAGCTTACGAAGTCCGCAACTTGGTGCTGCGCAACATGGGCGACGGTCGTTTCGAGAATGTCTCGGAATCGGCCGGCGATGGGATGCAGGTCCGGCGGAGCAGCCGAGGCGCTGCGTTCGATGATCTGGACAACGACGGACGCATCGATGTGGTCATCCTGAACTCGCGCCGCGAGCCAACCGTGCTGCGGAACGAAGCGCCCAGCAGTCACCACTGGGTCCAGATGCGTCTGGTGGGAGTACAAGCCAACCGCGACGCCGTGGGGTCCCGAGTCATCGTCGTGGCTGGCGACCTGAGACAAGTTGCCGAAGTCCACAGTGGGCGAGGCTACCAGAGCCATTTCGGATCGAGGCTGCACTTCGGCCTGGGGCGCCACAACCGTATCCAGCGTCTGGAGATCCGCTGGCATGGCGGCCGAACGCAGGTCCTGGAAAACCTGCCTGTCGACCGACTTCATACGTTCATCGAACCCATGGCGTCCGATCCCGGCGAAGCCAGACGGTACCCGATCCTGGAGGGATCCCAGCCATTCGCCGGTGGTTATGCGAAGCGATACCACTGGACTGCCCACCAAAATAATGGTCGCTATCTTCCAATCTGCTTGTGCAGTGTGGGTATAGAGTCAGAATGAAAATCCGTCCTACTTTTTTTTGCAACGATGGGGTTACCTGTCAGCTCGACTAGGAGGCAAGAACAATGCGGTATGGGAAAAGTTGGTTGGCCATGTTGGCCATGTTGGCGACGGCCTGGCCGCCGATACAAGCTGCCGAATCTCAACGACCGAATGTGATCGTGATCCTGACCGACGATCAGGGCTCGATCGATGCGAACTGCTATGGAGCCACGGACCTGGTCACGCCCGCCATCGATGGACTGGCAGAACGGGGCGTCATGTTCACGCAGTTCTATGCCGCAGCGCCGGTGTGTTCGCCCAGTCGAGCTGGGTTGATCACGGGCCGATACCCGATCCGCGCGGGTGTGCCCGGGAATGTCAGTTCCCAACAGGGCCAAGCTGGGATGCCAGCCGAACAGATCACCATGGGCGACACGTTCCGAGCGGCCGGTTATGCGACCGCCCATATCGGCAAATGGCATCTGGGGTATACCCCCGAGACCATGCCCAACAACCAGGGGTTCGATCATTCCTTCGGGCACATGGGCGGATGCATCGACAATTACTCGCACTTCTTCTACTGGCAAGGGCCGAATCGGCACGACCTGTGGCGAAACGGCGTCGAAGTCTTCTACGATGGTCGCTACTTCCCGGATCTGATGGTGGACGAGACCGTCCGATTTATCGATCAGCGGGAGGAGAAGCCTTTTTTCGTCTACTTTGCGTTGAACTTGCCGCATTATCCGTACCAGGGAGACGCACACTGGTTGGAATACTATCGCGATCTGCCGTACCCGCGCAATCTGTACGCGGCCTTCATGTCGGCGATGGACGCTCGCATTGGCCGGCTGATCCAGGAACTGCAGCGGCGGGAACTGCTGGAGCAGACGATCATCGTCTTTCAATCCGACCATGGGCACTCCCGCGAAGAACGGGCTCATTTCGGCGGCGGCGATGCGGGACCGTATCGCGGTGCGAAATTCAGTCTGTTCGAGGGCGGGATTCGAGTACCGTCGATCATCAGTTGGCCCGGAAACGTGCCGGAAGACGCGGTGCGAGACCAGATGGCGCACAGTTGCGATTGGTTGCCCACCCTGGCCGAATTATGCGATGTACCGTTGTTGAACCCGGACATCGATGGTAAAAGCCTGGTGCCCGTCCTGCAGTCCGATGCTGCCCCATCGCCGCACGAGGTGCTGCACTGGACGATCGGCAACAGTTGGGCCGTGCGTCAAGGAGATTGGAAATTGTTGGCCGAACCGCGCGACCCGCTGCAGCAAGACAAGTTGACGAAGGAGGATCGACGGTTCCTCGTCAATCTGGCCGACGATGTCTCGGAGCTGAAGAACGTGGCGGCCGAATACCCGCAAAGAATCCAGCAACTGGAAGCGCTGCACCAGGCCTGGATTCAGCAGGCTGGCGCCCGTGACCAATGAGAGGAATCGGCGGAAGG
>SKVE01000499.1 GCA_007129635.1 Planctomycetaceae bacterium | reverse complement strand
ACTCTTGTCACAATCCGCCTTTTCCCAAGCTTCACGGATGCAACCTGGTACCACTTGAGCGATAGCGGCAGGGTTGTTCAGCGAGAAACCCCAGCTATGCATGATGGGGCCCTTTGCCTCGCACCGATACCACACAGGGGCCATTTCCTTCCACGCCCACTCCCAACGACTCCTTGGCCACCACCTGAATTTGCAAACACAGCCGATGCATCGCCAACGCCAGGGGAAACGCCAATTGGTGGCTTCATCGCATCGGGAAGCGTATCGTACCAGTTCAGTGCAGCACCGATCTCGTCGACCGGATTGTGCGTGCGACCCTGATCCAGGTCCGTGCTGCCGGAGGTCTTCTGCCCATAGCCCGGCCAGTTGCCGGTCATGTCCAGTGACCAATCGTCTTCCCGGGCCGGTGTGCCGGTGCTGCTGTCCTTGTTGGCGTTCAAGTCGCCGTGCTGGAACGCGATCAAACGGTCGACTCCATCATACCCGTACAATTCGTCTCGGCCGGTAGTCAGCGTGTTTTCACGGTACCGCCGATTCGAAGCCCGGTCGTAGCCGTAGGTGTAGCGGTCCAGGTCGACGCTGACCCCGTAGGCGTACCAGAGATGGTCGACCACCCGCCCGAAGCGGTCGAAGCCGGCGTAGTCACCGAGAGATGCAACGCAACGGCAGCTTGCTCCGCCTCCCGTGCGTCTCGGTTTTCTCCGCTGCCTTGGATTCCGATCAGCGATCATGTCGTTCTTCCGACGTTCTGTTCGCCCCCGCTTCTTCCACGCCTGAAGAAAAAAGGAAGAGAACGATGTCCCGACGTTCCTGCTTCCCGCATTGCATCCCGCGCGTCGTGCCGTCGGCAAGCACTTTTCACAGGCTCTTCCGCTGCCGTCCTGCAACCGCCGGCGTTTGAAATGCCAAAGCTGACGCAAAAGATGAAAGCGGCGTCGAGCCACCGCACTCCAAAACACAACACCGACGGCGGAAGCAACACGCGCTCCGGCAATCGCGCCGTTACGTGTCCCCGCTTGATCATCTGCGCCCGTGAACTGAACTCGGGCAGGACGAGGCACGGCACATCCCGTTTGTGGGTGTTCCTCTTACCATCACCGTCCGTTTACATCCCGCGAAAACCGAACACAATGCCTGACCCCGGCGAAGCCCAACCACTATTCTATTCTCAATAGATCCCATCTGTTGGCCTCCCTGAATCTGCTGGAGCAAATGCGTTTGCATGAAGGGATCGGCTTCAACGCAACCGGCTCTTATCGCCGCAAAATCCAATCGGATCGAGCGAATCTCTTGTCCAGCCACTGCCGAGCAAGCTGCAAGATCGGCTCGTCCAACGCATCACGCTGCTCTAATCGCCATCCCATCCGGTCGGCCAAACGGTGCGACCACGGCTGAGCCAAATCCCATGGCTCGATCAATTCCCCCGAAATATCTCTGATTCCAGCCAATTCAGGTGAGAACTCTGTAGTCGCCAAAAGTATGCTCCCGTGCTGCAGCAGGCCGAGGCGGCGGCGACGCTGAGCGCTTCCTACGATCTTGTGCTGTTCCAGCAGAATATCGGCTTCGTCACGTCGCTGGAAGCATAGAAAGGGTTCTTCATGCCCGTGGGTTCGGTTTGAATCGCGGCCAATCGACTGACCACAGGTTCGGGCGGCAAGTCCTCGGCTCGCGAATTCGTCGATCAATGTCTCGTGGGCCGCGCGGTATAACACGTTTGCCTGTTGATCCCAATGCGATTGCTGGGGTACCACCAGGCTGTAGGTCAATTCCTGAGCGTGCAGGATGGCTCCGCCACCGGTCGAGCGTCGTATCAATGGGCACTTGCGACTGGCTGCGTGAAGCTGCCGATCGGCATGCTGCTGGAAGTAGCCCAGGGACAGCGTTGGCTCCTGCCAGAGATAAAACCGCAGCCAACCCGACTGATTCGACTGGCAGACGGTCTCCAACAAGGCCTCGTCGACGGCCATGTTCCACGCCCCGTCGGCGGGCGGATGGTAGATCAGTCGGATGTCCATCGCATCACCGGTTTCCGAGCCGCCTGGACTTCGTCGGGACGGCTGATCAAAGTCGAATGGGGTGCTTCGTGCAGCAGTTCCGGGGCCTCGCCCGTGATGCGGAACAGGGTTTCGGCAAAGGCGTCCAACGTTTCCTTACTCTCCGTCTCGGTCGGTTCGACCATCACGGCTTCGGGCACGGTCAGGGGGAAATAGACGGTCGGGGCATGGAATCCATAGTCCAGCAACCGCTTTGCCAGATCCATGGCTGTGATGCCCGTGTCTTTCTTCAACTTGCTGGCCGAAGCCACGAACTCGTGCATGCAGCGGTCGCCTTGCGGTACGGGCAGGAAGTGCTTGACTCGGCTGAGCAGATAGTTGGCGTTCAGCACGGCATTTTCAGATACGCTGCGCAGGCCGTCGGGACCATGCGTGCGGAGATAGCAGTAGGCTCGTAGCAGAACGCCCACGTTGCCGAAAAAACTCCGGACGCGGCCGATCGATTTCGATGGTGTTTTCTCGAGCGTGAATCGGTCGCCGTCCATCGTGACCACGGGTGCCGGTAGATAATCGCCCAAATGCTGGCGGACGCAGACAGGCCCAGCGCCGGGACCACCGCCGCCGTGCGGTCCGCTGAAGGTTTTGTGCGGGTTGTAGTGCATCATGTCCGCACCGAAGTCACCCGGCCGAGTGATCCCGAGAATGGCGTTCATGTTGGCGCCGTCCAGATAGATCAACCCGCCTCGATCATGAACCCAATCGGCGATCTGCGACATCTGCTGGTCGAACAATCCCAGGGTGTTCGGGTTGGTGATCATGAACACGGCAACCGAGTCATCCAGTT
>SKVE01000114.1 GCA_007129635.1 Planctomycetaceae bacterium | reverse complement strand
GTGCCTCTATTCTCGACTCGACAAATCGAAGTGATGCTGACCAACGATGGTCCGCAACCGTTGATCGTCGATCCTGCCACGCTCGATCCACCGTATGCGATCCGATCAGCGGACGGAACAGGGCAAGCCGAGTTCTGGACGATTGAGCCGGGATCGGGCCGATCGTTCATCGTCAGCTATTCACCACCCGCCCCGGGCTCGCACGAGGCCGTTTTGCCGTTGATCGGCGACGAGGCCGGGCGCACGATACAGCATCAAGGTCAGGCGGCGGATGGCTGGCAGAATCCCAACAATCCCTTCGATGTGGATGGCAGTGGCTCCGTGACCGCCCAGGACGTGCTGTTTCTGATCAACGCGATCAATTGTTGTGACGCTCGTGCACTGACGCCTCGAACGGCAGATAATCCCGGTGCGCCCTTTTTCCTGGATCCTATCGGCGATGGAAAGATAACACCCAGTGATGTGCTGATCGTCATCAACGAAATCAATCGGTCGGGCTCCGGCGATCCGGAAGGCGAAGCCGATCTGGCGAATCGTGTAGTGCACTCCATTTGGGAGCCACCGATGGCGGCGAGTTTTCAGCAAACGATCGAACGCCCCAGGGACAATCTCACTGGGCCACTGCAGCAGTCGCGCCGCGCGGCGACAACAACCGACCCGATGCCTTTTCCCGAAGCGGAACCGAATAGGAGCGTTCAAGATCGCGCGACAGACGAAGCCCTCCTTGCCATCGTGGCAGACGATCCGCTCTCGGGCCGCCGCATCGGATGGGACGCTACCGAACTGGATCTGCTGCTGAAATCGACTCCCGACCCGGTTGACCTCATTCCTGCAGATAACGATCCAGGAAATCGATCGCTGCTTGGTAGGCCGGGCGATGGAAGAAGGCCGTGATATGTCCGTGGTCCGGAATCAAATCGACATGGACCTCGGTGCCGGCCTGACGCAGCCGTTCCGCCATGTCCAGCATCCCGGTGCGGGGTACCATCACATCTTGTTGGCCATGAAAGAAGTAGATCGGCGGTGCGTCACCCGAGATGAAAGCTGCCGGCGACGCGACGCGGTACCGCTCGGGGAACTCGCGACGTGTGCCGCCCAGCCAGTAAGCCAGCGCCCGCGTATCGAGTGGTAAGCTGCGGAAATCGCAGGGAGTGCCCCCCGCGACCACCGCCCGAAAACGCACCTCGCATCGCTGCTCCGTATCGTTGACCCAAGACGGAGTTTCTTCGTCTACGGCAGCCAACGCTTCGAGCAGCACCATCTGGCCGCCCGCACTGTAACCCAATCCCGCAATACGCTCCGGATCGATCTTGTACCGTGCGGCGTTGTGGTACAGCCAACGCAACGCTTCATGGCAATCCTGCTGCTGAGCCGGAAACGGATGCGCCGGTGCCAGCCGATAATTGATCGACATCGTTGCGTAGCCGCGAGCGATCAGTTGCGGAACCACATGGGACATGTGCTGCTTGTTACCCAGCCGCCAAGCGCCTCCATGCACGCAAATCACCGCAGGAAAAGGGCCTTCGCCCGGCGGCAATTCGATGTCCGCTACCAGCTCGATCGCGTCGGCGCCGTCGCCGCGTCGCGCGTAGACGACGTCCTGGTATCGCTGGCCAGCGCTGGATTCCAGCGCCAGCCCCAACAACCCGAACTGCACGACCATCAAGCGGACAGGTATCATCTTGCGGCACCGCATTCCCAAGTTTCAACCGACCAGTTCAGGGACCTCGTATCCCTGGCGATATTCGCGTTTCAGGAACCGATTGGCGGCCTCGGCATGTTCGCCCACGAACTTTTCCGTCTCCGGATCGATCTCCAGCATGGGACTCAGGCGGATCTGCTTGCTGGTCATCGGGATCCCATGGGCAGCCAGCAGTTGCTGCTTATCTCTCAGCAACCCTTGCCATTGCCCGGACGGATCCTGCACCCGTGCGGCACCGGCTGCCGAGAAAGCGGCTCCCGCTTGGAAGGCGATGTTCGCCAGATTGCACCAGCCGGTCGAATCATGACCGACCTTGACGTCGGACATCAGGATGGAAGGATCGCGGCGTCGGACGGCGTCCAGGAAGTTCTGGTGGTGTTCGGTGTTGCCCCCGCTACCTCGAAATTCCCTGATCAACTTGCCGGCCCGATCGAACGCTTGCGCGCGGCCCCGCTGGCCCTCCAGCCGTCCGCCTTCGCAATAGGCGATGTACCCGCTGCCCGGCCCGGGGTGCTTGGGATTGCTTTTGGAATCCGGCCCGGCGGTGATGTTGGTCAATCCAATGACGACCGGAATCGAGCCCGTGTCGAAATACACGAAATGCACGTTAGGCGTCTCGCCCGCATCGTCCCACACCACGCGTCCGCCGCCGCCCAGGATCCGTACCGGCAACGTGACCTTGTCCAGGAACACGTTGTTTCGCAAGTCGTCCAATACATGGACGCCCCAGTTTCCCATCTCGCCGGAACCCGTATTCCAGACCCAATGCCAATCGTACTGCAAGCTGTTGCGATAGATCGGCTCGTCCTGGGCGGGACCCAGCCACAGGTCGTAGTTGACATCCTCGGGAATCGGTAACGGCGTCGTACGCTTGCCGATCGATCCCCGGACGCCGTAGCGGTTCACTCGTGCCGACAGGATCTTGCCCAACGCTCGTTCTTCGTGCAAGAACCGCTTGATCTCGGCCTGCATCGGATCCGAACGCTGCTGGGTCCCGACCTGGCAGATCCTCTTGTACTTCTCGGTCGCGGCCACGGTCTGCAGGCCTTCCCACTGGCTGTGTGACAAAGGCTTTTCCACATACACGTCCTTGCCCGCTTCCATGGCCCAAATGGAAGCCAGGCAGTGCCAGTGGTTGG
>SKVE01000317.1 GCA_007129635.1 Planctomycetaceae bacterium | reverse complement strand
TGGGAGACAAACGACCAGTACATCCAAGCGGGCTCGGGCTATACCACGACGCATACACGACACGATTATGCGGCCGTGTTCTACGAACCTTCCATGGCTTCGATCGGGTTGACGACCTACGTGCCGTTGCAGTTCAACTACGACCCGCCGACTTCTCCAGCCGAAATCGTCTACCCGACCGGTTATCCGTTCGAAGTGGACGGCGTTGGAACCAGCACGATGTGGGAGATGCCCGGTCCGGTCACGCGGGTCGAGAATCTCCGCCTGATCTATGACGCGCAAACAGCGGCGGGCTCCAGCGGCAGTCCGGTCTGGAGCCGCGCGTCGGGACAGCCTCGCGTGATCGCCCTGCACGGCTTCAATCTGTCCTCGTCCGGTCTGAGCGGAGCAACGCGATTCACCTCATCCAACCAAACGCTGATCGAACAGTGGCTGCAATGGATCCCGGATGCTGCCATCGATTTCCACTGGGAACAGATTGACGACCAAATGGTGGGCAGTGCGTTTCCGGTGACCATCACGGCTCGGGATAGCGAGGGAACCACCGTCACCAGCTTTGCCGATACGGTCGATCTGGCTGGTTTTGCGTCGATCGCTGAGCCCGGCGAAGTCAGCATCGGTCAGGGCGATGAATCCTTTCGACACCCGTTTCGGACTCGTTGGCATGACAGCCGTACGCAAGTGATCTACCTGCAAAGCGAGATTGGCCAAGCGGCATCGATCAGCGGTCTGGCGCTGGATGTGTTAACGTCCCCAGGCCAGGAGCTGAACGACTGGACGATCCGCATGAAGCACACGTCGCTGGACAGCTACGCCACGGCCTCGCTGGACGCCACGGATTGGGTGACCGTCTATCAGGCAAAAGAACCGCGCGGCTCGACCGGTTGGCGATCTTTCGAATTCACCACGCCGTTCGAATACAACGGCCTGGATAATTTGATGATCGACTTTAGCCACAACAACAGTTCATGGACCAGCGATGGCCGGGTCCGTGCCACCGATACGGGCACGGCTCGCTCGGCACTCGCCTATTCGGATAGCAATCATGGCGATCCCTTGACCTGGTCGGGCACCACTTGGCCGAACGTTTCCGCAGACAACCTGGTGCCCAACATTCGATGGACGTTGGCTTCGACATCGGTCCCCGTATCGATCGCTCCGACGGTGACCGGCGAATTCATCGACGGCGTCTGGGCAGGTTGGGTCACCGTGAACGAACCGGCCGATCCGATGTTTCTGCGTGCTGACTGGAGCAACGGGCGAACCTCCAGCAGCAACCTATTTCCGGTGACTGCGGTGGCGATCCCAACCGTGCTTCATTCCCTTCAGCGACAGGATCCTGCGACCAGTCCCACCAACGCGGACGTGCTGGTGTTCCGCGTGACGTTCAGCGGCGCCGTCCAGGACGTGGATGGACTGGATTTCGTTGTCCAGGGTGCGACAACAGCGACGGTGACGGATGTGGTCACGATCAGCGATGCCGTGTACGACGTGACGGTATCGGGCGGTGATCTGGCTGGTTTCAACGGGGATGTCGGTTTGGCGCTGGCACCTGACTTTACGATCGTGGACCTGTCTGGTAATCGGCTGATGGAAGGCCCACCAGAAATCGATGAGAGCTATCTATTGGATAACAAGTCGCCCGTGATCAACTCGGTCGACGCCGCGGATGTGGTTCAATGGCAAGCGGGCCAGGCGGACTATTGGTTTACCATCGAGTACTCAGACAACGTGGCGATCGATGTGGCCAGTCTGGCGGATGGCCAGGTGACGGTCTCGGGGCCGGGTGACTTCTATCAGCAAGCTCAGTTCCGCTCCGTTGATCCCGAGGACGATGGGACGCCGCGTACCGTCAGCTATCGGATCACGCCGCCCGGCGGCTCCTGGGACGCATCGGATCGTGGCCAATACACGATCGCTGTAACCGCCGATCAGATCCGAGACACGGCTGGCAATGCCGTCGAGGCCGATGCTTCGTTGGCCTCGTTTCAAGTCCATATCCAACCAGAGATCGAGCACACGCCGATTCGATTCAGGCCGACGGTTATCTTTCTGCCGCATGAACAAACCGTTGTGCTCGACAACCCGACCGACCAGACGGTGATGGTTCTAGCCGACTCGTTGGACGATCCCTTTCGCATCGCATTGCTGGACGACGGCGACGATTCGTGGACCATTCCTGCCGGACAGCAGCGATCGTTCCTGGTAGCATTCGCGCCGGACACGCCGGGGCTTTACGAAGCGAACTTGTCGATGCTCGGCGAATCCACGCTGCTGGTCTCGGCCGTCACCGGCTGGGGTGTCCAGGACTGGCAGAATCCCGTCAATCGTTTCGACGTCGACGGCGATGGCACGGTGACACCGTCGGACGTGTTGATGTTGATCAACGAGATCAATTTCGGCAATCGGGGCCGGCTGCCGATACGGACCGCCGAGCAGCCTGGTGCGGCCTGGTTTCCGGATGTCAGCGGCGATGGGTCGCTGATCCCCCTGGACGTTTTGATGGTCGTGCATCATCTGAACCAATCGGCGGCGATCGATGATCGTGGCGAAGGGCAAGTGGCTTCATTCGCTTCGGACCGACACCAGGGATGGGATGGTGCAGGATCGTTGGAAGATTCTTTTCCGGCATTGAGCCCCACGGTTGCTTCGCGGCCGGTCGATCAGCCGCCGCGACAATGGCTGGGCCGTCGGAGCAGCCAGCTTGATCTTCGAGCCATCCGCGCGGCATTTGCTGATCTGGATTTTTTATTCTCCCCTGCGATTGAGATCGAGAAGCTCGGTTTGGGCCGCTTGTTTGCAGACCCCAAGGGTTTCATCAAGCCGCTCGGCGCGTCTATACTGC
>SKVE01000529.1 GCA_007129635.1 Planctomycetaceae bacterium | reverse complement strand
TCTGTCATGCCGGGATGGTGGCCGGTGCTTTGGCTGTGGCCGAGCACGATGCGGATGCGGCGGTACGTACGGTCCAACGAGCGTTGGAGAACGTCACCGTCTCGATGGCCATGTACGACCCGAAGGGCAGCTATCCCGAAGGCCCCGGCTACTGGTCCTACGGCACCACGTACAACGTGCTGCTGATCGCGATGCTGGAATCCGTCTTGGGCAGCAGCTTCGGACTCGACCTGGCTCCCGGCTTCGATCAGACGGGACAGTACATGGCATTGACCACCGGCCCGTCAGGCTCAACCTTCAACTATGCTGATGGCGGTTCGGGCCGAAGCTGCGAACCGGCCGTGCACTGGTTCGCAACTCGGCACCAGCGTCCCGATTGGTTGCTGGGCGACGAAGGGCCGCGACAACGCGTGTTGGCGGCTCGGCCCGACGGCCAAGCGTCGGGGAATCGGTTCCTGCCCCTGCTGCTGTTGTGGATGCAGGAGCCCGAAGTCGAGGTGAGCCCCACGATGCCCTTGCACTGGACCAGCGATTGCAAAGTACCGATCGCCTTGCACCGCAGCAGTTGGGAAGACCCGCAGGCCGTGTTCGTGGGAATTAAAGCCGGTTCGCCCTCCGGCCCGCATGGTCATATGGACATCGGCTCGTTCGTGCTGGACGCGGACGGCGCGCGCTGGGCCGTGGACCTGGGCGCCGAAGGCTATCACCGCATCGAATCGCGTGGTATGAACTTTTGGAGCATGGCGCAGAACTCCGATCGCTGGCGAGTGTTCCGACAAAACAACTTCAGCCACAATACGCTGGTGATCGACGAAGCGTTGCAGGTCGTCTCTGGCAATTCGAAGATCGTGCGTTTTTCGGACGACCCCGATTTCCCTCACTCGGTCGTCGATCTCGGTCCCGTGTACAAAGACCAAGTCGATCAGGCGCATCGCGGCATCGCCCTGTTGCCTGGCGGGCAAGTGCTGGTGCGCGATCGCTTGACTGGATTAAAGCCCGGCGCGTCGGTGCGTTGGGGGATGGTTACCCCCGGCAAGCCCGCTGAGCCTGGGGCATCGACCCTGCAGCTCCAGCAGCGTGATGCGACACTGACCATGCACATCGTTTCCCCAGCCGATACGATTTGGCAGTTGATCGACACGGCCGAGCCTCGAAACGAATGGGATTCGCCCAACCGCGGCACCGTGATGACCGCTTTCCACGCCATCGCTCCCGATTCGGGCGTCTTGGATCTGACGGTGGTGATGACTCCCGGCAGTCGCGATCCCCTGGCGCAAGGCCAGATTCCTACCGCCAGCCCGCTCGATTGGGGCAAATAAAACCTCCCAGGATTTGCTTGAAAATCGGCAATGGACGGGATGCCAGCTTTGCTATCACCGTTTCCGTTCGCCGGTGGACTTCGAACAGTCGATTGCAGATTGCCGTTTTAGCCAGCCGATGTTAAAAAAAATATATTGGGAAATCGCATAAATCTGTTGACATTCATTGCAATGTTGGCTAAAAATGCAAGGACGGGTTGCGGCTGCGGGGGTATTTTCGCCGAAATGCTGGCCTGTGCCTAACTTTATTGGTGTTTTTCCTCATAGTCAGGAGGGTTGTCATGCACAAGTTCAGTCGACGTCACGTGCTCGCTTCGTTGGGAATCATGGGAGGTTCGGCTGTGCTGACCGGTTGTGGCCGACAGTTGTCCGGCGAGCAGGAAGCATTGGGTCGGCAGGCGGTCGAGACGGGGGGCAAGACGGAAGCTGCCGAGCCGGCACCGCCCGCCCAGGCGGCAGTCGAGCAGTTGGCGACCGCGTCTCGCGACTGGACCTATCGCGAGTTGGATCCGGAAGAGGCGGGCCAGCTTGCTTACGACATCTACCCGCAAGGCAGTTGCATGTATTCTGTCTTCGGCAGTGTCATCATGCAGTTGGCGAACAAGGTAGGCGAACCGTTCCGCTCGTTCCCGATCGAGATGATGCGATATGGTGCAGTAGGCATCGGCGGTTGGGGATCGACTTGTGGCGTGGTGAACGGTTGCAGCGCCCTGATCGGTTTGTTCCACCGCGGTGATGACGAGAGGAAGATACGCGAGGAGCTAACGGCAGATGTGTGTTTATGGTACGAAAACGAGGCCTTGCCGACTTTTCAACCAGACAATCCAGCGCTGGACGTCGAAATCGCCTCGACCGCCACGGGATCGGTTTTATGCCACGTCTCCAGCGGTGCCTGGTGCAAGGCTGCAGGTTGCGATGCGTTTAGCGTCGAGCGACGAGAGCGTTGCCGGCGGCTTTCCGCTGAAGGAGCGATGAAGGTGGTCGAAGTGTTGAACAACAAGGCGAATGGGCGTCCGGACTTTGTCGATATCAATGCTGAGGTCCACTCGTGCATCGAGTGCCATGGCAAAGACAGCCAGCGCGATTCGTTGGGCATGATGAACTGCATGCCCTGCCACTCATTCGACGGCGAGCATCCCTAAGGTTCGCGCCGCCGTGGCGGCGGGTGGTATTGTCAGTGGACTCCCAAGCTGCGTTCGATGTCGCGAGACCGTTCGTCCAGTCCCAGCGCCTGGCCCTGTTTGCCCGCGGGCCGTAACCCTGAAAAGCCCGTCTTGTCTTCGGCGATGGGCGGTTCGCTGGCCACGGGGCGTCCCCAGGCTGCGCATCCGCCCAGCAGCAGCGCGACGGCGATCAGCCCCCAGGCTACGGCCGATCGAAAATACCAACCGCAGGCAGACCAACCGGAAGATTCCCTGGTCGCCTGATGGATCTTTAAGAAATGCTCACCCATCTTCCCCAAAACTCCAAACCGCTCAGCTAAGGATCGACCAAACAGACGCCGGTTCCGTGTCGAGACGGAACCAAGGGACGTATA
>SKVE01000109.1 GCA_007129635.1 Planctomycetaceae bacterium | reverse complement strand
CGATTTCTGGGGTCAGTTTTCGGTTTTGGCGATTGTATCGACGATCCTTGCCGCCAGGTTTCGGTCTTGGCGAGACTGTGCTAAATGTTTCTCGGCACGACGGATCAGGTTGCTCACGCTGTCCGGATGGTTTAAGCCAAACGGAGCCGCCAGGTCGCGGAGCGTGGCGGTTGTGTGACGATGAGCCAGGTAGGCGGCCAAATCGCGACCGGCCGCCGTCGAACGCCGCTGTTGATAGGCGTCCGCATCCAAACCATAGTGCTGCGCAACCGCCTGGATCAAGACCTGAGGCTCCATCGAGCCCAGGCGACGAGCTTGGCGAACTTGATCGGGTTGTCGGGGAGACTGGAACTTCCGCTTGATACTTTTCAAGAACTCCTCGCTGCCTAGTAGCCATCCTTCCCAAGCGTCCAGGAGGGGATTGGCGGGAGGCTGGTCCAAGCCCGCCTCGACAAATTTCCGATATGCCCGCTCGGGATCACTTCCGCCCGACTCTCCCTGCCACGCGTCCCACATCGGCTGATAGGCCACATAGTCCACTCGCCGACGACGATCGGCGTAGCCAGGGTAGCTGCTCCATCGCCAATCCGCCGGACGTTGCACCAACGGTCGTTTTCCGCGAGTCGGATTCAGATGCAGATAGCGACCGACTGTCCAAAAGTAGCTGGAATCTTCGATGAGCTCGCTCTTGAATCGCCCCTGAAAAAGATGGCCTGTCCGTTGATGCCGTTTGGCGTACCAGTTGGCATATCCACTCAACAGATATTGCATGCCCTTCGAGAGATTGGGCTTGGGAGTCCGGAAAAAGAGGTGGATATGATTGGGCATCCACACATAGGCAAAGATCTCCCAGCCCGTCCGAGCGACCGTCTTTTCCAGCCCGTCCGTCATTCGTCGGTAGTCGTCATCCCCATGAAATAACTGTTGACGGCCATTGCCACGCGCCATGGCATGGTAAATCGCGCCAGCGTATTGAATGCGAAGTGGGCGAGCCATGCCGCGAGTATACCACACCAAGCGACTGTTGTAAACCGTAAACAGGGTCTGACCCCAACTCGTGAGGCGACTGGTTCTGTAGCCGCGGGTTTCAACCCTTGGGAGACTGGGCCAACCGCCGGTGTTGGATTATAATCTGGGCGGACGGAAACCAAACCTGACCATGCCGCTGGAGGTGACCTATGCGCCATTGGAATCGTCGCGATTGGATGAAGCTTGGAGCTGCCGGATTGGCCGCTTCCACATTGCCGCGCGCGGCCTCGGCAGGCGAAGCGCCGGAAGAGGGCGGCTTGCTGCAGCCGGTTGCCAGTCCGCCAAGTTTTTTAACTGGACGGAGTTCAGCGGCAAGAAGATCGGCTGATCGTGGAGAATCTGCCGCTGTTGGATCACCCCTTCCTGATCACCGACTGCCAGGTGGCGTTGAGTTGAGGAAACGACGATGACCTTCCAACTGAAGAGCGGATGGCCTCTGATCCTGGTGCTCTGTGCGACCGGGTTCGCGGAACCCACGAGCCCGCGCTGGCAGGCACCGACCGTGCAGCGTTCGATTTCCATTCGCGACGGGCACACGGGTCAGGCCGTGGAATGGGAAGCCCTGCTGGAAGCTTTGGCAGAAGCCGATGCGGTGTTCCTGGGCGAGCAGCATACGGACGAGACGAGCCATCGCGTGCAGTTGGCGATCTACGAAGAGCTTCTCGCGCGGCGGCAGCAGCGGGTCGTGCTGGCGTTGGAGATGTTCGAACGGGATACGCAGGACGTCTTGGATGCTTATCTGGCGGGCGAGATCGACGAGCAAACCTGGTTGGGTCAAGCGCGTCCGTGGACCAACTATGCGACCGCCTATCGTCCGCTGGTCGAAACGGCTCGTCGTGCCGGCGTGCCGGTCATGGCGGCCAATTTTCCGCGTCCGCTACTGATGCGGATCGCGCGGGAGGGAGTGGAGGTCCTGCAGGATCTGACGGACGAACAACGGCAGCACGTGCCCGATCGGTTGTTGCCCCAGCGGGATGCGTATTGGCGGCGAGTGGACAATGCCATGCGCGGGCATGCCGGGTCGATGCGATCCGGGGACCGGCTGCATTCCACCCAATCGCTGTGGGATAATTCGATGGCCGATACGGCCGCAAGGGCACTGGATCAGCACCCGGACCACAGTGTGTTGTTCATCAACGGCGATTATCACAGCGCTTACGGCGACGGGGCCGTGCATTTGCTGCGCCAACGCAAACCGCAGATCGCGATCACCACCGTGTCCCTGGTGCCGGTAGCCAATCCCAGCGTGGCGGATTGGGAGGGTCTGCCCGTGGCCGATTTCGTCGTGTTCGTCGAGGATCGGGCGCGAGACCAACGGGAGGGTGCCTGGTCGGTTACCATCTCCCGCAGCGTCGATTATCGATTCCATCAGCCGGCCGGTGTGGACGGCCAAAAGAAACTACCGTTGCTGATCGTCTTGGTCGAGGATGGTCTGACAGCCCAGGACGGTTTGGATCTGTGGCAGGAGCGGTTGGGCGAACAGGCTGCGATCGCCGTTTTGGAACCGCTGCACCGGCAACAGCAACCGGATCTGAGTCGCGGCGGTCGTTGGTTCTGGCCCGACTCGTTCTCTACGGACCTGGGCGGGGCCTTGCAAGCATGCGAGCGGATGTGGGCTTATCTATGCCGCCACTTTCCCGTCGATCCCGATCGAGTCGTCATTGTCGGCAGGGGCTCGGGAGCGACGGTGGCTGCGGGGATTGCCGTACATACACGGCGCATGGAAGTGCGGACCGTGGCCTGGCTGCCGGAACAGTTCGCGCCGATCAAGGACCTGCCGCTTCCCTTGCCCGAACTCTGGGGAGACGTCCCTCCGCCAAAGCGATCTCT
>SKVE01000931.1 GCA_007129635.1 Planctomycetaceae bacterium | reverse complement strand
CCGGACCATCGGTGAAGGTCCCTGGCCCGTAGAACGTGTTGTCCGCAAGAGAGAATCCGGAAATCGCGTTGGCCCCGTCTTCCCAGACACCCACATTGGCGAGGATATCCTCCGAGCCGAAAATGACGGTCGGGCCCGTATTGGTCACCGCCGTGTGACCCAGAACCGCGAAATCTTCCGCCGAGCCCAGAATACTGGCGAGCATCCGGCGATCTTCCAGGAGCATGAACCCCAGCGGCCGGGTCAAGCGTCTGGTGGCGGATGTCCGGCGGGTGCGTTTGCGGGACGAGGACTTTCCGAACAACCCGGCGAATTTTTGGCGAAACATAACGTACCCCCCTATCTGGAGTGAATTGACTCCCAAGAACAAAAAAAGCCGGCGTGGGGAAACACCCTGCGGTATTTCCCCACGCCGGCTTACTCGTTAACAAACCCCCCACAAATGTCAGGGTGTTCTTTACCTCGTCATCCGACGACTTGCACTTAAATTTCGCCAAGCCGCCTTTCCGTTCATTGCGGCGACCATGGCACGTTAGTAATTCTACGGACCTGCAACGAAGCAGACAATAGGCACAGCGGAGGGGCGTCGACCCGAACAAGGGGGCTGCGTTCGGCATTATCGAAAGAGACAGCAGCTTTGTTTCGACGGCTCGCGTGACGGCAACATGGCACCGCAAAGCGTCTCCGATCAATCACGCTGGTCTGCAAACAGTTGCCGGATCTCGCCGGGAGTTGCACATTGCAGCGCTTGGTTGGCGATTTGGCGCATCGTGGAACCGTCCGTCTTGCGCAAGGCCTGGCGAACCGGGGCGGCGCGAACGGGGGTCATGCTCAATTCCCGGACCCCCAGCCCGACCAGAAGTCGAGCGAAATCGGGCTCGCCCGCCTCCTCGCCGCAGACGCAGACGGGGCAATCCTGGCCCGCGGCGTCGACCACTCGCTGGATCGCCCGCAGTACGGCAGGATGCCAGGCCGTGCATTCGTCGGTCAAGTCGACGGCGTGCCGGTCGGTCGCCAGCATGTATTGTGTCAGGTCATTTGTGCCGATCGACACAAAGTCGGCCAATGCCAGAATTTCTTGCAGCGCAAAGAGGGCTGCCGGCGTTTCGATCATCGCCCCCAGGGCGGGCCGCCTTGACGCGCCCAGCTTGTCGACGGCCTGGTCGACGGCCGCGATCGCTCGCGAAAAATCGTGGCTACCCACAATCATCGGAAACAGGATTCGCACGTCCGCGGTTTGCGCTACGTGGACGATGGCCCGCACTTGCGTCTCGAACAGCAGACGCTCGGCCAGCGAGAACCGCATCCCCCGTAAATGGCGGCTGGGCTGCGGACCGAACTGCTGCGTGGCCAGAAACAGGGGAAATTTGTCCCCGCCCAGATCAAACGTGCGAATCACCAACGGCCGGCCCTCCAGGGCATTCGCGACCTGCGTGTAGATTTCGCATTGCGTGTCGAAGCTGGGGCGTTCGTGAGATTCGAGAAACAAGAACTCCGTGCGGAACAACCCGACACCCGAAAGATGATGGATATCGATTTGCTCGACTTCTTCGGGTTGGCCAATGTTGCCCAACAGCGTGATCGCCATTCCATCTCGAGTGACACACGGCAGCGTCTCGTCGGCGGCCATCGCGGTCAGGGAGCGTTGGTAGTGCTCTCGGGACTTCGAAAACGCCGCCTGTTCCACGGCGGAAGGAGCGATCGTCACGGTTCCTGCCTGGCCGTCCACAAGCAAGCGCATGCCCGACTGGATTTGCGAGGTGACGCCGACCAGACCGGTGACGGCAGGAATCCCCAGCGCCCGTGCGAGGATGGCGGTGTGGCTGTCTCTGCCGCCCTGTTCGGTGACGATCGCCGCCAGCCCGGAACGGGAAAGCTCGACCGCCTCGGACGGCAGCAACTCGCGAGCGACGATCACGGCGTGCGCCGGGAGAGACGAAAGCCCAAACCGCGGCGAACCCGTCAGGTGCCGCATCATCCGGCGCCCCACGTCGCGAATATCTTGCTCCCGCGCGCGCAGATACTCGTTCTCGATCTGACACAGCCGATCCACCAGCGTGCCGACCACGCTATCGAGCGCTTGCTCGACGTTCACAAGTTCCCGGCTCAGGTGCTGCTTGACTTTCGCCGCGATGTCCCGCACCAACTGAGAATGTGCGGCGAGCACCGCCGTCGAGTCGTCAGGGGCTGCAGGGCCAACGGCCGATGGCTCGGGCTGCTTCAATTCGCCCTGCGATTGTTCGGTCGCATCGTTCAGCCGGCCATGCTCCGCCTCGATCTCGGCGGGCAAGATGTCCCGGTCGGGGAATCCCAGCCGGTGATCGGCCTGATCGTCGTAGACCATCGCCACGCCGTCCGCATAGCCGGGCGAAATAGCGATTCCTTTCCATGGATGCATCACTGGCCTCTTCCGTCCCGTTCAACAGGTTGTTGCTCAAACATCGAGCCGAATCACGACGCCGACCACGCCCTCGTTGGTAACCGTTTCGGTGTTCAGGCCCGCGCGGTGAAAGATCTTCAACATACCGCTGTTCTCGGGCAACACGTCGGCGTGAAACTGTCGGATGCCGGACCGGATGGCGATCTCGGTCAGCCGCTGGAACAAGTGGGTGCCCAGCCCCAGACGCTGCCAGTCGTCGCGGATGGCGAAAGCCATTTCGGCGGTTTGCGTGTCAGGCGTCGTCAGGTAGCGGCCGACACCGATGATCTCCGTGTGGCCTCCTTCCCCACGCTCGACGACCAGGGCCATCTCGGTGTCGTAGTCCACGTTGCAGAACACCTGCAACCGGTTGTGCGGCAGCGACTTGAGCGTCCCGTGATACCGCAGGTACTTGGTCTGTTCGCTGAACGAATAGAACAT
>SKVE01000076.1 GCA_007129635.1 Planctomycetaceae bacterium | reverse complement strand
GTGGTATATCCGATTACACGCGGTGCAATCGCTGGCAACCATCGGGGATCCGGCGGCCGTGCCGCACCTGGAGATCGTGGCTCGTTACGACTCGGACTACTCGGTTGGTTCAGCGGCCGATCAAGCGCTGCAGGTCTTCGAGGTTGCCGACAAGGACGAGGGCAGGGGCTCCGATTAAGCACCCAGCCAGGTATTTTTTGGTGGAATCGGCGGAAGGGGTCGGGAATCGTTGTCCGATAAGCCGCTGGCCGGGTGCTTCGTTGTTTCGGTGTCGCGATGCTTTGGGCGGGATCACGGAGCATCCTTCATCTTGCGTGCCAAGCGTGCGATGCGTTCGCCCAAGCGTCGAGCCGCGTCGCGCTGGCCGTCGCTGACTCCCGGATCCAGCGGACCGGTCATCGCGGACGAGCCCATCTCGCCCCACTCGGTGCCTCGTTCGACCGATTCATACAGCGGACCGGCGACGATCATCCGATTGCTCAGCATGAACAACAACAGCGAGATGACCGTGTGTTCCTTGCCGCCGGTCTGGCCGCCCCCGGTCGCAAAAGCACCGCCCACCTTGTTCGTAAAATCGACTTTCCACTTCCAGTTCCAATCATCCATCGCCAGCTTCATCGTGCCGGGAATGCTGGCAAAGTAGGTGGGACATCCCAGGATCAGACCGTCCGCCGCCTGCAGATCTTCGCGGGTGCAATCCTCGACGCGTCGTAATCGAGCCGTCACGCCGTCAACCCGTGCGACACCCTCAGCAACCGCCTCGGCCATCTGCTGCGTGTTGCCCTGCAACGAGTAGTAGACGATCAACACTTGGGCCTGCGGAGCATCCGACGCCGCATTCGCCGACGGTTCCGCCGCCGCGATCATCATCGTCCAACCCATCAAGCACAGCAGAATCCATCCGCTCCAACGGCCGTGGCCAGTCTTCATCGTCACATGGCTCCCCAAAAAAATAGCTCACAGGTCACACCATCGTTCGCTTGATCACCAACAGCGTCCGGTCTTCGACGATCCCCTCGCGGCAGTACTGGTCAGCGAACGCTACGATCCGATCGACCAGATCGTCGGCCGACAAGGCATGGTGGCGTTGCACCAAACGCCACAGCAGTTTCGCTTTGCCCGCCTTTAACGACCGCTTGTAGCCCTGGCTGAAAACGATCAACGAATCGCCCGCCTGAAGCTGTTCCCTTTGAAGTGGATACACCGCGTCGGGCTGTACGCCAAGCGGCGAATCGTCGACGGTTGCCAACGGGCGAGCCTGCTGACCAACAATCGAGGCGTCGATATGTCCTGCGGCCGAACATTCAAACCGCCCCGATACCGGCTGAATCTTCGCGTAGAACAGGGACGCGAATTGGTCACCAGCAGACGCCGACCACAGGGTTTCGTTGGTTCGTTCAACCAACTGTTGCGCGGAGTGGCGATAGTTGGCGTGAGCTTTGACTGTCGAGTGCAATGCCGCAGCCGTCAATCCCGCTTCGACCAGTCTGCCCTGCGCATCACCGACGACGATGCCCAACGCACCATCGGGTAGCACGAACCAGTCGTGAAAGTCGCCTCCCAAATGGTCGCCTTGAATCGTCTTGCCTGTAATCTCCCAACCGTGCAACAGCGGCTTGATCCGAGGCAGTCGTTGGTCCTGCCAGCGAGACGCATGACGCAATTGCCGCTTGATCGAACGGATGTCCATCGCTTGATGCAACAGCATCTCGCGTTCCAGATCGGCCGCAAGCCGACCCGATACGATCTCCAATAGATTGGACTCGTCTTGCGAAAACGTACGAGGTCGATCGCAGAACATCCAGAGCGTACCCAGCAGGGTGGTCGGCGTCGAAATCGGAACGCAAATGGCCGAGCGAAACTCCTCCGGCACGCTCCAATCGGACAGCAACAACGTGTCTTCCAAGATCACGGCATGACCGACCAACGCTTCCAAATCCGCCACCGCACCTCGCAAAGCACGAGGCGGCTCCAAAAACCGACTCTTAGGAAGCCCCCAGCAGGATCGTAACTTTAAATGCCGGCTGGTCTCGTCCAGCAAGTACATGGCAACGGCCTGACAGCCGATCGCTTGAGCGCCAGCTTTCAAGACAGCCTCCAACCGAACTGCCAGATGA
Source organism: Planctomycetaceae bacterium (assembly GCA_007129635.1). Lineage (GTDB taxonomy): Bacteria > Planctomycetota > Planctomycetia > Pirellulales > Pirellulaceae > SKKK01. The sequence continues at coordinate 745 of SKVE01000076.1, read as the reverse complement.
TGCTGCTCGTCCGGATGGATCGTGACCGGAACCCCGGCCGCTAACTCCGCCTCGCGATGCCACAACGCCGTTCGCGTGTGCTCAAGATGCTGGAGAATCTGACCGATCGATGCGGCCAGCTCCTTCCACTCGCCCGCCGATGACTCCGTCGCCAACGGCGATGGGGTCGGATCAGCACCCAACGGCAAACCAGTCGCCTGGCGAAATGCATCGCGTAGACGAGACAAGCCCGGAATCTCCTCCGGCCGCGGCGTCACCGACGCGGGTTTCTCCACATGTAATTTCAAGTAACTTGGTACTTTGGGGGCCACAATGGTCACCTCGCACAAATCGTTTGGGACCAACATCAAATGGTTGTAGGGACGATCAAACGCCCCAACCAAAAACAACCACTTAATCTTTTCAAATCCCTTGAATTCCCCGCTATCCCTAAACATCGCAAAGTAACATCGGGCGGGTGATGCCGTGCAATCGAGCTATTTTGGTTAACCGGCACGATCTTACGCGAGGCATGGCCGGTGCAGTCATCGCAATCGTTACGACCGGACCGCAAGGCGTGTTTCGGGTTTGCTTGGCCTCCAGGTGCTGCTGGTCGATGCCGATCCCCAGGGCTCGCTCAGTCAGGCGTTCTTAGGTAACTGCTCAATAACCCCACGGCGAGCGCGCAGCGCCACGGCGAGCGCGCAGCGTGAAGGGGAGATTGGCGGCGGTGGACGAGTTCACGCCCCGGCTTGTGGGGCGGCGG
>SKVE01000649.1 GCA_007129635.1 Planctomycetaceae bacterium | reverse complement strand
CCGAGCGAATACGTGGACGCGGGCAGCCAGATTGTGTTGAGCAACACCTTTCGGGCCAACCGGATCGCGCTGGCCGACTACGGCTTGGCCGACCAGGCAGCGGAGATCGCGCGAGCGGGCGCGGAGATCTCACGGCGGGCTGCCGGCGATCGAGCCCATGTTTTTGCCTCGATCGGTCCCAGTGGCAAGATGTTGATGGCCGGTGATATCGGTACGGACGATCTGTTGGACGCGTTTGGCGAGCAGGCCGAGGCGTTGGCAGCCGGTGGCGCGGATGGGCTGGTCGTCGAGACGATGGCCGAATTGGAGGAAGCCGTCCTGGCGATCCGGGCGGCCAAGGCGACCGGGTTGCCGGTGGTCGGTTGCATGGTGTTCGATTCCGGAGCGGATCTGGACCGGACGATGATGGGCGTCACGCCCGAACAGGCCGCCCAGGCGTTGACAGACGCGGGCGCGGATGTGGTCGGCGCCAACTGTGGACAAGGCATCGCGGGGTACATCCAGATCTGCCGTCGGATGCGCACGGCGACGGAATTGCCGATCTGGATCAAGGCCAACGCGGGGTTGCCCGAGATGGTCGATGGTCAGGTGGTCTACAAGACGTCCGCCGCAGAATTCGCCAGTCAGGCTCCGGCGCTGGTCGCTGCGGGCGCCCAATTCATCGGGGGTTGTTGCGGAACCAGCCCGGAGTTCATCCGTGCCTTGTGCCAGGAGCTTCATGGATGAATTCCAGAGAACGAGTGCTGCGGGCCATCCATCATCAGCCGGCGGATCGTGTGCCGATCGATCTGGGCGGCACGCGACAATCGGGCATCGCCGCGTCGACCTATCATCGCTTGAAGAAGATGCTGGGAATCGACTCGCCGACCCGCGTCTACGATGTCTATCAGATGCTAGCCGAAGTCGAACGCCCGATCATGGAACGCTTTGGTGCCGATGTCATCGGTCTGAACCGTCGTGACGTGGCCTTCGGCATCCTGAACCAGGACTTCAAGCCTTGGACCATGTTCGACGGGACGCCGGTCCAGGTTCCGGGTGGGTTTCAGCCGGTGACCGAACAGGACGGCAGCCTGGTGCTGTTGCGCGACGACCAACCGATCGCCCGCATGCCGAAAGATGGCTTCTACTTTGACCGCGTCGAGAAATTTCCTGGCGCGGCGCACGTGGATCTGGACGGGTACGAACCACCGCTTTTGAGCGACCAGGACATGCAGCACTATCGGGCGCAGGCCGAAGCGTTGTACCAGAACACAGACTTCGCCATTGTCGCGCCGCTGGGCCCACCGTACGAATTGTTTTACGGACTGGGCACCGGCGATTTCGAAATGTGGATGATCACGTTAGCCAGCGAACCCGATTATGTCAGCCAGTTATACGAAAAACTGGTCGACGCCTGGCTGGATAACCTGCGACGCTTTGTCGATGCGGTTGGCGATCGGGTCCAGGTTTTGCAAGTGAACGACGATTTTGGCACTCAGCATTCGCTGTTTTTGTCCGTCGATATGTACCGTCGTCAGATCATGCCCTATTATCAACGCGGACTGGACTGGATCCATCAGAACACGGACATGAAGGTGCTGTTGCATTCCGACGGGGCCATCTTTCCGCTGATTCCTTCGTTGATCGAGACCGGATTCGACATTCTCAATCCGGTTCAGACCAGCGCGGCGGGCATGGATCCGGTACGGTTGAAAGAAGAATGTCGCGGGCGATTGGCCTTCTGGGGCGGGTCACTGGACTGCCAGAAGACGCTGCCGTACGGCACGGTGGACCAGGTTCAGCAGGAGGTGCGGTCGCATCTGGAGGTTTTCGCACCGGGGGGCGGATACGTCTTTGCTCCCGTCCACAACGTCCAAGCCGGCGTACCCCCGGAAAACGTCATCGCGATGTACGACACGGCCCGACGGTTCCCCATGGAACATCTCTCCAGGTAGCCTGCTGATGGAAACGATCAGCGTCTTTGACATCTTCAAGATCGGGGTGGGACCGTCCAGTTCGCATACGCTGGGCCCCTGGCTCGCCGCGTTGCGTTTCGTCCAGGCGTGCCGCGATAGCGGATGGCTCGATCGCATCGAACATGTCAGCATCGACTTGTTCGGATCGCTGGCGAAGACCGGTCGGGGCCACGGGACGGACTTGGCCGTTTTGATGGGACTGACGGGTCTGGACCCGGTGACCTGTGATCCCGATCGCCTGATCGGCCTGGCCGATTCCATTCGCCGTTCGCATCGGCTGGAGTTGGGCGGCCAGCGAAGCATCTCGTTCGATCCGGCGACGCAGATCATCTTTCATCGGGATCGGTGCTTGCCTGGCCAATGGCCCGATTCATGTTATCGTGGGCCGTCCCGCTTTGGCTGCTATGTGCTTCGTCAATGATTACGGCAAATCGTTTATCACTCAGATCGGCAATTCCATCTACAATGAAGGGGAATTTTTGAATGGTGGTAATAATGACCTTTTTTCCACTCTCTAAGTGCTTCCGCAACTGTTTGGCCGAATGAGCCGGTGCCACGATGTTTTTGACTTCCGAAAACTCCTTGATGTTTTCTCGTAGCTGACGATCTAAAATTCTGCGATCTGTTACCACAACCACCGAATCAAACAGCGGATCGGTGACTCCCTTGCTGCCAGGAATATCGTGACGTTCGGGATAGGTTTCGATGAGGCGGTAGGCGGCCCAGGTGATGGAGTAAGATTTCCCGGAACCGGCGGAATGCTGAATGAGATAGCGGTGGCCAACTCCATTGTTGGCAGCATGATCTACAATTTTCCGCACTACATCCATCTGATGATAACGCGGAAAGAAAAGTGTCTTTTTATTTAGCGGATCGGTAGGCTTGCCGTCAAACTTCACGAAGTGCTGAAT
>SKVE01000272.1 GCA_007129635.1 Planctomycetaceae bacterium | reverse complement strand
GGGCTTAGGTCGTTCTTCCATGAGGTCCACTCACAATAGGGGAGCCTATCGAGGTGCGAAGCGATTCACCCCCATCGGTGTGACGATCCTCGAAGGGTCCAGGCCATCCTGCCCCGAGGACAGTGTAAACCCTACCCATGGTCCTCGGGCGAGCTTTGCCAACGTTGTAGTTTTTCGCAAAAAAAGTCGTCGAATCTGGCCTGCTGGATGGCTTGTCGAGCTTCACCGATCAATTGCTGGTAGAAGGTCAGATTGTGAACCGATACCAGAATGGGGCCTAGCATCTCGCCCGCCATGAACAGATGGCGGAGATAGCCCCGGCTGTGATGACGGCAGGCAGGGCATGGGCAGTTCGCGTCGATGGGACGAGGGTCCGCCTGATGCTTCAGGTTTCGCATTTTCAGCGGCCCATTGTCTGTCAGAGCCAACGCATTGCGGCCATTGCGAGTCGGGATGACACAATCGAACATGTCGACGCCGCGTCGGATCGCCTCGAGCAGATCGACGGGTGTTCCGACCCCCATCAGATATCGAGGTCGATCTTCGGGCAACTCGGGACACGTGACATCCAGCATTCGGTACATGTCCGCAGGAGGCTCGCCGACGCTCAGTCCTCCGATGGCATATCCGGGAAAGCCCATGCTGACTAGTTGCCGAGCACATGCGATGCGTAAATCCGGATCAAGGCCTCCTTGGACGATCGCGAAAAGAACCTGCCGATCCGACCTCGCGTGCTCAAGGCATCTGGCGGCCCAACGCACCGAGCGATCGCAAGCGTCCCGCACCGCCTCAGGCGGACTCGGTAACGCAACGACATGATCCAACACCATGGCGATGTCGCTGCCCAGCGTTTGCTGGATGTCAATCGCCCTCTCGGGACTGAGTTCGATCAGCCGGCCGTCGATGTGCGATCGAAATATCGCGCCTTGCTCATTGACCTTGGTGATCCTAGCCAGACTGAAGATTTGGAACCCACCGCTGTCGGTCAGGATCGGGCCTTGCCAACCCGTGAATGCGTGCAGGCCGCCCAACTGATGGACAATGTCTTCACCAGGCCGAAGCGTCAAGTGATAGGTATTGGCCAGGACGATTTGGGCACCGGTTGTTTTTAACAGATCGACGTTCACGCCCTTCACCGTGCCCTGCGTGCCCACTGGCATAAAGGCTGGGGTCAGCACCGAGCCATGGGGGGTGACGAAAACGCCACAGCGGGCTGCCGATTGCGGGTCCTGATGCTGGACGTGGAATGCAAACATTCGTTCCACTGGGGCTCAGTCGCCTCGCAGCTTGAGGCCCATCTCGCTCAGTTTTTCGCGGACTTCGTTCAGACTGGTGACGCCGAAATTCTTGCATTCCAGTAGGTCGTCCCCCGTCTTGCGAATCAACTCGCCGATCGTCGTCAAACCCAAACGCACCATCGCCTTACGGGCTCGCACCGAGAGGTTCAAATCGCCGATGGGGCGGTTCACATGGGCCTGTTCGTCGGGGGTCAGATTCGCAACATCAAAGGCCGGCGCCGGCTCGGGACGCTCGCTGGCGAACTGGCCCAGTTCCAGACCCTTAGAAGACAGCATGTCTCGGATCTCGACCAATGACGTTTCCCCAAAGTTCTTGCTGGCCAGCAATTCGATCTCGCTGGTTCGAGTCAGATCGCCGAGGGTCCGGACGCCCATCTTTTGTAAACAATTGCGGCTGCGCACCGATAATTCGAAATCGGTGACCGGAATGTTCAGCAGTTGAGTCAAGCGATCGCTGCGTTTCCTGGCCTCCTCGTCATAGAACATGTCGCACGACGCGGTGGCATCTTTGTAGTACAACCGAGCTTGATCGTGGCCGGGGAAGCAGTCCAGAACGCGTTGATAGCATGCTTGAGCTTGATCGTATTGCAGCATGTCTTCCAGCAGGATGCCCAGGTTGATCAACGCGCCGACGTGCGTGGGGAAACAGTAGGCGGACCGTTTGTACAAGTCCAATGCCATCTGATCGTTGCCTCGTCGATCGTTCTCCAAGGCCAAGCCGAATAAAGCTCCAGGGTGCCGACTGTCGACCTGCACAGCCCGCTCGTACAAACGCACCACTTCCTCGGGGTACCCGCCAATGGCCGCCACGGTTGCACCACGCTGATACAGATATTCCGCCGTCTGCTCGATCGGGCCGAACAACTGGTCCAGCACCTTCATCGCCTCGTCGTACTGTCGGTCGTAACGCATCGCTTCGGCGGTCGCCAAGGCACACAAGTCAGGAGCATACCCAGCAACTTTGGCGGCTTCGTAACAATTGATGGCGTTGCCGTACTCGGAAACTTCGAAATGGGCGCGTCCCTGGTAAAATCGCGCAACGGCACCTCCGTCGGCCTGAGACAGCATTCGAATGGCTTCGCGGAACCTGCCCAAAAGATACAGGCAAACACCCAAGCGTACCGCACTGGCTGGCGTCTGTTCGCTCTGCGATTGAAGCTCAGCAACCGATTCGCGCAGCACGGCGTGTTTCGCAAAATCTTCAGAAATCGCCGCCGTGATCAATCGGATCTCCTGCGGCCCGAATGTCGAATTCGATAAGACGATCTCTTTAATGTCGATTCCAAGGTCTGTGGCTGCCACCATTACGTAGGGTCTCCGCAACTGCTCCCGAGTACCTGCAAGAAACGAGAAAGAGCCAGCGGCGGGAGTCGAACCCGCAACCCCCGCATTACGAATGCGGTGCTCTGCCAATTGAAGCTACGCTGGCGACTCGGATAGGTCCGATCCGTCCTGTCGCTGTGAATTTAACGTATGGACCATCATCATGCAAGGGAGCGATCGTCAGGTAAGATGGAGGCGATCTGGGCACCAAGACGCAAAAAACGCGGCTGCGAAAAACGCAGCCGCGT
>SKVE01000421.1 GCA_007129635.1 Planctomycetaceae bacterium | reverse complement strand
TGGGCGGCTACTGGGCGGCGCTGCGCGAACCGTCCGGTGATCCGCCGATGGGATGGCCTTCGGGCATGGGACGTCCGGCGGTGGCATAGCCGCGTTGAAACAGATCCGCCTTGATTGTTCGGAATGCGTCAAAGCTGTCCGGGTAAACCCACACGGTGACCGTGGTCCGGTTGGGTTCGAAGCCGCTCAGAATCGCACGGAACTCCGAACCATCCCGCATGGCGACGTGCAAAGGTTCCCCCAAATCTTCTTTGACGGGCAGCAGGACGAAACGGTCCAATTCGATCTGACGATGGCCGCTATTGCCACCGGAGCCGGGCCGGGCTTGACCACCGTGCCTGAGCGTATATTCCATTCGATATCCTCGCATTGGGGGCAATGTCTCGGTGATCGATGCCGCATCCCGCAATTTCCAGACCTGATTCGGGGCCTCTTCTTTTAGCCTCGCAACGAATTCCTCCCACGGGACGTACGAGAGTCGATCGCCTCGCAAACAGAAATGGACCTCCCGGCCGAACACCGTCTGCGCCATCGGGGTGGGCAGATGCTGGATCACCTTGCTGGTCGGTTCCATGTTCTCCAGACTCTGCAATCCGGTTTGCAGGTCTTCCAATTCTTGACGCGCGGCGATCAACTGTCGGTGGGTATCCAGATGCGTTTGATGATCGGTGTCCAGATCGGCGCGACGCGACTCGAGTTGCTCCTCAATCCCGGTCAACAACTGCAACAGCTTGTCGCGTTCTGAACGGCGGTACACAATTTCCAGTTCCTGACGTTTGATCCGGACATCGACTTGGTGGATATCCTGCTCGATCGCATCGGCTGCCATGCGAGCGCCCTGGACATCAATTGACGACTCGGGATCGTCGGCCGCCTGCGGGTGATCGACGGCGATCATGGCATCGGTGGCCTGCGCGCCGATGACCATGACCAGAATGATCAGAATACCGACCAGATTGGCGACAATATCCAGGAACGAGTCCTGTCCGGGCTCTTCGGCTTGCGGTCTTGGTCTGCGTCTCATGTTCGGCTCTGTCTTTCTCTCTGATTAACGCTGTTCGACTTCGATGCCGCTGTCCTGCATCAGCGCTTCGAGTTCCCGGAACCGGTGGTGAGCGTCCGGCGCCACCTGGACTCGGATCACCGGCTTCCAATAACCGCCCGCAACGGCCATCCCCCAACGTTCCGTATGGTTCCAAACTCCGGAGACGAAAGGCGGGATGGACCGGCGCATCGTCCCCTGGAAAGGAAGCGTTTGTGGATCGCGATGATCTCCCCGATCGGGCAAGATGACCAGCCGATCGTGATGCAGTTCCACGTGGATGGGCCGAGTGATTCCTGTCGAGGTGAATGCGGTTTGGGGCAGCGCCCAATTCGCTCCGCGTTGCCGGGCGATGCTCTCGGGCAGCGAATCGGCGCAAGGCGACTGAGCCGCGCGATCGGCCGGATCGTTTCCGGCCGATCCGGAGGCACCGCCAACCGCGCCCAGATTGGGCCCCGCCTGTCCGCCGCTTCCGGGTTGTGCTCCCCCAGCGTTTTGCCGGGCTCCTCCCTGTTGGCCGCCTAGCGGTCCACCATCGGCACCGGCTTGGTGCCCTGCTGTATTCGAGCCGGGAGCCCCCGCTGCTGGGGAGCCCTGCTGCGATCCGACAGGACCTGCCGCGTAGGACGACGAAAGGGCATGCTGCCCGCCCAAGCCTCCTGGGCCGCTTCCGGTGCCTGCGGCTCGGAACTCCGAACCGCCTGGGCTGCTCTCTCCACTCGCCAATCCGTGGTCCGCGTGATTCGAGAAAGCCTCGGGCATGCCGTGTGAGCCGTTTCTTGTCTGAGCCATGGCCGCCGAGCCGGTTGCTGGCACGGGTCGGTTTGCGCCCGGCCCCGAGAGGCCTCCCGTACCCAATCCGCGAGCACCGCTGGCCATCGCCTGGGATGTCCCCCCGCTTCGCCCGCTGCTGCCGACGCCTCGATCGATCCTGTTGGCCGGCGCGTCGTCCCAACCTCCTCCTGCATCCGACCAGCCGTTTTCGGCTTCGGCCAATCGGAAACTATCGGGCGGCGGGGCAGCGAAACGACGTGGCATGGCGGCGGCCAGCATGGCCTGGCGCTGTCGAGCTGTCGCCACGGCGGTCTGCAGCACATCGCGCAACGCGGGGTCGGGAGTCGGAAAATCGAGCGGCATGTCCGAGTCGACCAACTCGTACCCGAACTGGTCATCCCAATTGGCCATCGCTGCACGGGCCCTGGCGTAGGCCACGGCTCCGTCCGAACGGACGATCAGCAACGGGTAGGGCTCGCCGAGCTTCGATTCACCTTCAGTCCGATCCCAGAATTCGCGGATGGCTCGCAGCGAGGCATCCAGCGGATTGCCTGGCCCCAACGGCCCGGCCAGATCCTGGGGCCCCAGTACGATCCCTTCCGGCTGGATGATGATCCCGCTCTCGCGACATTCGATATAGATTGGGCGGCGACGCGTGCCGTGCGGCCCGTCGTAGGGGATAATCGAAAACGACCGCTGCCGTTTGGCCAGTTCCTGCTGTGCGTCCTTCAGCCGTTGTCGCTGGGAATCCAACAGATCCTGCAGCCGGCTCAGTTCGTCACGGGATGCCGTTCGATCCTCCTGGCGGTCGAGCCCATCCGATGACAGTTCGGCCCATTCCGCCTGGAGTTGCCGTAAACGCAGTTCCAGACGGCGAATGTGGTCCTCCAGATGCCCCAACTGCAACCGCCCGTCGGACAATCGGTCGGTCAGCTCGTTGCGCTGCTGTTTCAGGATCTGCGCCTTCCAAAGATAATCCTCTTCCTCCTGCTCCTCCCGCCGCTGCTGGGCCAGACCTTCCTCACGCGCCTGTTCGGCTAATTGATCGGTGACCGTGTC
>SKVE01000103.1 GCA_007129635.1 Planctomycetaceae bacterium | reverse complement strand
GTCCGCGCAAACCTGTCGCCGCAGGGCCGGTGACCCATTTGCTTGGCATGCATACGTATCCGGAAGAAGGTGGGTGTCCTCTTGTTCCCGTGCTCTTGTTCCCGTGTCACACCGTCATCGCGAGGCGCGCAGCGCCGTGGCGATCGCTGACGGGATGCCCGGGCGCTGATCGAGGCGGACATCCGGGGGGCCGCGTTTGGAGATGGCCACGGCCCCTCCGGGGCCTCGCCATGACGGGGCCGGGAATGAGCGGCTTGCTGCGCTTCGGCTGCCCGCGCTGGTGGACTAGCGGGAGGTCTCGGCCTTGCGTGTCTCGGCCTCCGCGCGCTGCTCCGGGGTGAGCTGCTGGTGGATGTAGTCGCGCGCCTCGGCCGCCGGCTTGTGGCCCTGATCGGCGGCGCGCGCGAACCAGACCCAGGCGCCCGGCAGGTCGGCCTCCACGCCACGGCCCTCGGCGAGCACGATGCCCATGTTGTACTGCGCCGGTGCCAGCCCCTGTCGCGCCGAGGCCAGGTACCAGGCGGCCGCGGCCGGCTCGTCCTGAGTCACCCCAAGCCCCCGTTCCAGGAGGACGCCCAGGTTCGCCTGGGCCTGGGGATGGCCGGCTTCGGCCGCGGCGCGATACCAGTGGGCCGCCGCCGTCAGGTCTTCCTGCGTGCCGTTGCCGTCGCGGCAGAGGTTGCCCAGGCGGGCGGCGGCGTCCGGGTCTCCGGCCTCGGCGGCTTGTCGATACCAATGGGCGGCCCCGGTCATGTCCGTTGCCACGCCGTCGCCCTGTTCCAGGGCCAGGGCGAGGTTGAAGGCCGCGTCGCGGTGTCCCGCCTCGGCGGCCCTGGCGTAGTACTCGGCCGCGGCGGCCCGGTCGCGCGCGCATCCGCTGCCTTGCTGGTGCGCGACGCCGAGACTGTTCAGGGCGTCGGGGTCACCGTGTTCCGCGGCGCGTTTCCACCACTCGACGGCTTCAGTGGCCGCGGCCTCGTCGCCCGCGTTCTGCAGCAGCACGGCCAGATTGTTCTGCGCCACGACGTGACCCGCCTCGGCCGCGTGGCCATACCAGTGTCGGGCCGCCTCGGTATCGGCGGGGTCGGCCTTCTCCGCCATCACGCCCAGGTTAAAGCTGGCATCGCTCAGCCCCTGCGCCGCGGCCTGCACCCAGTACCCGCGCGCACGCTGGTCATCTGCCTCAACCCCCAGGCCGTCGGCATACAGAATCCCCATGCCCAACCGGGCCCAGGCCGAGCCTGCCTCGGCGCTGGCCGCCCAGAGCTCCCCGGCGGTCCGATAGTCGCCGTTTTCGAACGCGGCAAAGCCGTCCTGATCGGCTTGGCTCGGCCCTTCGGCCGGTTGGCGATCCGGGGAGTTGGCAGACGTGCCCATAACCGTTGCTCTCGCTGGCAGTGTTTGCGGAGCGCCCGAGCATACAACCTGGGCACCCGGCCGCAAGCAACCCCGGGCGCAGACCGCACGTTGCGGACCGAAAACGATGGGCATCCTGGCCGTGCATTTCAGCCGTAAAACTGGCCGCTTAAGCGTCTGTGGAGCCCAAAACGGGAACGGCGGGGGCAGACCGTGCCTTTTGCCCTTCCTTCGCCACAGGGGCAAAAGGCAAGGTCTGACCCCCTGTCCAGACCGTGCCTCATCGAGGTCCGACCCGGCAATCGGGACGCCGCAATGGCCCAATAGGCCATTCCATACCCTGAACCCGTTGGTCGGCGTATGCTTGAGCGGGAAGCCTGTTGAACAGGAGGTTCATGATGGCGGGACTGATCGGGGCGACACAGTTCTCCACGGCGCGGCTGCCCGAAGCCGAACGCGAGGCCGTGGTTCGGGAGACGATTTGGCGACCGCTGTACGGCATGGACATCGAGCCAGATGCAGAGACCCCGCTGGAGTTCGACTTCCGGCTTCTGACCCTGCCAGGGTTGCATTGCCAGCAAAGCCGAATCAGCCGTGCGCGCCTGCAGCGTGACCGACGGTTCGCCGCGCATGGGCGTGACTATATGGCCCTGGTGTGTTTCCAGGACGGTCCTGCCGGTGTGGTGTGTGGCGGGGTTGAGGTCGAGGTCGCTGCCGGGGATGCGTTTCTGGTCCACGGCATGGAGGCGGCTCGCTTTCATGTCCCATCGTCACAGTACGTCTGTCTGGATCTGGAGCGTTCGGCGTTGCTGGAGCGGGCCGGGTTACCCTCGCTGCCGCCAGTGACAGTGATCCCGCGCACGGATCCCGCGTTGGTCGTCTTGCTGCGCTATGCCCGGGAGCTTCTGTCCGATGAGGTCACACAGTCCTCCCCCGAGTTGAGCCGCCTCGCCCTGCGACACGTGCAGGACCTGCTGGCCCTGGCCCTGAATGGCCGCAAGGCGGACGTGCAACACAAGCTGGAGCCGGGTCTGCGCGAGCTGCGCATGCGCGAGGCCCGGCAGCTGATTCACGAACATCTTGCCGATCCGGAACTCTCCCTGGACGGGGTGGCGCGTTCGCTGGGGATCAGCCGCCGTTACGTCCAGCGGCTGTTCGAGCAGGAGGGCAGCTCGTTTTCGCGCGAGGTCCTGCACCAGCGACTGGGTCGCGCCCGCCACCTGCTGACCCATCCCCTGTTCCGCAACTGGACCATTACACGCATCGCCCTCGAGGTCGGTTTCAGTGATCTCTCCTACTTCAACCGTTGCTTCCGGCGCACCTTTCATGCGACCCCCACGGAAATGCGGCGATTGAGGGAGACGGCCAACGAGAGTACGCATCAGTCCAGGGTCGATGGCGCATGGGTCCAGGCTGGCCGCGATGGCCGGGAGCTACCGTATCGGTAGCCGGCGGGGTTCCACGACCGCCCAATACTGGTGAACATCGCGAGGTGATGGCAATGGGTTCGATTCTGGAACG
>SKVE01000811.1 GCA_007129635.1 Planctomycetaceae bacterium | reverse complement strand
GCCGCAACCAACGTAGGTTGGGTCTCCGACCCGACCCGGTCGGGACAGAGTCCCAACCTACAAAGATGCGCGCATGTTACGACGGAAGCCTTTACACCAGCTCGGGTAACTCGTATCCCTCGCGTCGCGGACGGTCCAGAAGCTGGTTGGCCTCGTCGCAATTCGTGAACCGCTCGGCCACCGGATCCCACCGCAACCGCTCACCGACTCGCCCGACATCGCGAACGATATTGACCAGGTAGCACAAGGTCGTCGACCGCTGGCCGATCTCGACGTCCGCCGTGCAGCGCTCGCGGGTCTTGATGCACTGGATCCAATCTTCGATGTGGTACGACGTTTCGGGACGTTGGTTAGGACCCGGGTTGTCCGACGCGCGGACCAGTTCCAGCGGATTGCTGGCCACTCGGTTGCGATTGATTTCGATCCGCCCCTCTTCGCCTACGAAGATGGCCCCGAGCCCTGGGCCGCGGTCGCCGTCCAGGTGCAGACGCAGTTCGGTACCGTTGGCGAACCGCATGCGGACTCGAGCCCGCGGGCCGGTCAACTTGGCCATGCGGTGATAATCCACGCCCGTATCGATATCGCCCGTCTCGCCGATCTGCACGCCGCCAACCGTTTCACCACCGACGAATCGACCCGTATCGCGATCGGCGACCGGCTCCTCCAACAGAACCTCGACCGGCCCCGTGTCGTCGGTGCCCAAGGCACGATTGATCTGGTCGTAACTGTGAGTCCCCCAGCCGGTGACGCCGAACACCAACCCGCCGCCATCGTAATCCCACCAGCGAGCCCAACCGCGATGCAATGCGGAATCGTAAGGACGCAACTCGGCCTGGTCGGTCCAGAGATCCCACCACTTGTCGACCGGGCCCTTGACGTCGGCCGACGAGGTCTTGGTCCAGCGGAAGGGACCGACGAAATTGGGCGCTAACACCACGCGGATCGACCCGATGGCTCCGTCTTTCACCAGATCGCTGGCCCAGTTATTGATCGGCATCGAACGTTGCTGAGAACCGACTTGCGTCACCCGGTCGTAGTGCCGAGCCGCATTGACGATGGCGCGGCCCTCGGCGATCGTCAAACACAAGGGCTTCTCGATGTAAGCATCGGTTCCCATCTGCATGGACAGGATCGTCGTTCGGGCACGCGCATGGGTGGTGGTCATCACCATCACGCCGTCCAGCTTCTCCTGCTCGATCATCTGCCGAAAGTCTTCGTAAACGCCCCAGGATTCGCCCTGCGACATCTGCTCGGCAAACTGCTCAGCCCGTTCGCGTTGAATATCGCAGGCCGCCACGACCTGGAACCCTTTGACGTCGGCTCCCTCGCGGATACATCTCGCCCGTCCGCCACAACCGATCACGCCAACGCGAACCGTTTCGCTGGGCGGTGCCGCGCCAGCCCGGCCCAGCAATCGAGCCGGAACGAATGACGGCAAGGCGATCGCCGCCGCGCCGGTTTTGATCATATCGCGTCGAGTCCACTGTTTCCGCTTCATTGCACGAATCCCTAAAGTTAAGGAGAGAAATGAGATCGCCAGTCGCTGGACGTCAATCAGCTTTGGCATGGCGTACAGCCAAACACGCTCCAGTTTGTGCATTTCAGTACGTGAATGTCAAGATAGCTGCATGCAAGCCCCTTTTCCAAAGGCCCACCTAGGAAAGGCATGCAATTGGCCGAAATGCCTCGATAGTAAAGCACGCCCCCCCCTTTAGAACATGAGTTAGGGAAAACTTGCAAAAGATTATCCAGAGCTCCGATTCCCATGACCTTCGTTGCGAATTATACTACTGCGAAGTGTTACAGGCTGTCATCTGTCGAGTCCTCCGAAAAAGACGAACCCCCCTCTATCTCGTTTTGTATTTGCATGCAGTGGATCGACGTCGTCGTCGAGCTGGAGTTTTTTCTTTTGTCCTAACTTAGGAGTAAAATCATGATGCAGTTTGGCTTACGTCGACGAGGGTTCACGCTCGTCGAGCTATTGGTGGTGATCGCCATCATCGGGGTCCTTGTGGCACTGCTGTTGCCCGCCGTCCAAGCGGCTCGCGAGGCAGCTCGGCGGACCCAATGTGTGAACAACTTGAAGCAGATCGGGTTGGCGCTTCATAATTATCACGACACATACAAGACGTTTCCCTACGGATCGTTCAATCTCCGCGAAGCATGGCCTGCCAGTGGAACCAACTGGCGAGCACTGATCCTGCCATTCATGGAACAACAGGCGGTCCACGATCAACTGACGTTTTCCGACAACCCTGCGGTACATTTCATGGCTGGCGGAGCGGCCGGTGGGAACGCGTTGGCAGGAAACGAAGTGCTGCGGCGACTAATCATACCCGGCTATCGTTGTCCATCCACGGTGATCGATGAACTGGGCGGACACAACAATGTGGACGCCATGAACGTCACCTACGTGGGCGTTCAAGGAGCCGCGCGACCGGTCCCCGGTCCGGACCCCAACCGAGGAGTTGAGGACTGTGGTCACGGCTGGTCGTGCAACAACGGCTTGCTGGTGGCCAACGAAGCCTTCGGGATGCAGATGGCGACCGACGGTCTTTCCAACACGCTGATCGTTGCCGAGCAATCGGCCCTGGTACAAGGTCAAAACCGGACGGCGAATTACTATGGTGGTTGGTTTGGCAGCCGACATCCACGCCCGGTGATCCCACGGGCTGGTTGCGGCGACCTCTGGCAGGCGGGGACCAGTTGCGTTCGCTTCGCGCCGAATTCCCAAATCGTTCAGACCGGGGCGACCGAAGCCATGTACCGCAACAACACGCACTGGAATTCGCAGCATCCCGGCGGTATCAACGGTCTGCTGGCCGATGGCAGCGTCACGTTTATCCCCGAGACGATCGACTTTATGACGCTCAAACGCTTGGCT
>SKVE01000018.1 GCA_007129635.1 Planctomycetaceae bacterium | reverse complement strand
GAAATTGCAAAACAAGTATCAGTTTGCCTTGGTCATTTCGCTGCACGCACCCGGCCCCTACCCCGATTTCTTCCAGCGATATCTGTTGATTCGCGAAGGTCGAATCGCTCTGGAAACCGATCGTCACGAGACGGCCTGGCACCAGGCCTTCGGTGACTCGGAGCCCTTAGACCAGGCTGCCCAAGCCAACGATGCAACCGCCCCGCCGGCTCAGGATCGCGTGCTGCTCCGGCAGCCGCGTCCGGCGATGCGAGCCGTGCGGACCGGCCTGGTAGCAGCGGTCGTGGCCGCGCTGCTGCTATGGTCGGCTCGAGCGCTGAATCTGGATGCACGCTCCTTCGCCGGCGCCGGCGGCGCGGTGCTGGATTTTCTGGGAAAGATCGTGCCGGCCAGCCCGGAACAAGCGGCGGCCCTGCCTTGGAAAGTGCTGTTCTTCTCGTTGATCGAAACGATCCAGATGGCAATCCTGGGCACGTTCGTCGGTATTTTCTTGTCGCTTCCGATGGCCGTCATGGCCTCCCGTCAGACCTCGCCCTGGCTGATCCGTGTTCCGACTCGTTTCCTGCTGAATCTGGTGCGGACGATCCCGAGCATTTTCTGGGGCCTGATCTTTGTGGCTTTCGTCGGGCTGGGTCCGCTGGCCGGCGTATTCGCTCTGGCCGCCTACTCGATCGGGTACTTGACCAAATTCTTCTACGAAGGCCTGGAGGATGTGGATTCACGAGCTGGTGCGGCTTTGCGTTCGCTGGGCGCTACCCGTTTGCAGGTATTCACCCAAGCGGTCTTCCCCGCCGCGCGTCCGGTGCTGGTCGCTGCCTGTTTGTTCGTCTTCGAATACAACATCCGCAGTGCCAGCGTCCTGGGGGTCGTCGGCGCGGGGGGCATCGGCCAGGATCTGATGTATTACATCGAATGGCGCGACTTTACCTCGGCGGCCGCAGGGTTGGCCATGATCCTGGTCGTGGTCGTCTTCCTGGATTCGATGTCCGAATGGTGGCGACGCCGGTTGGTCAAAGATCGCGGGACCTGACAGCCGGCCGATCCGTCAAGTGCAGCCCGGGTACAACGCGCGGCTGACACAACCATGGTTTGCCTGAGTCACGGTAGCGGCGAAATCCAAGAGATACCCGCGGCGGAACCGTCGAGCCGCCGGGCGCCATTGCTGACGGCGTCGCCCGAGTTCCTCGTCCGTGATGTGCAGGATGATCTCGCCGGCCAACAGATCGAAGGAGATCTCGTCTCCGTCGGCGACCAACGCGATCGGGCCTCCCACCGCAGCTTCCGGCGCACAATGAACGCCGATCGCTCCGTGCGAGACCCCCGAGACGCGTGTGTCGGAGATCAAGGCCACTCGACCGTCCAGTTCGGGCACGGCCAGCGCGGCCGAAGCCACCAGCACCTCGGGCATCCCTGCCGCCACCGGCCCCAGGTACCGCAGGACGATCACGTTGCCCGGCCGAATCCGGCCATGCTCGACCGCGTCCGCGACCGCCTTGGCGTCATCGAAACACATCGCGGTGCCGCGAAAACGGGGCTCCTGCATGCTGGAGACCTTGAAGACGATGCCGTCGGGCGCCAGGTTGCCGAAACAAATTTGCATGTCGGCAAACGGCTTCAGCGGAGCCTCCTTGGGTGCGACCAATTCTTGACCCTCGGGCAGATCCGCAGCTTGTTGGAGGACCTGGCCCAGCGTCTGGCCCACCACCGTCCCCTGGTCGCCGTCCAACAGCCCGGCTCGCCACAGGTGCTTCAGCAAGACGGGCGTGCCCCCGATCCGATGCAAATCCACCATCGTCTTGCGTCCTCGCGGCGCGAAACCGCACAGCACGGGCGTGCGGGCGAAGAGCGACTGCATGTCGCGCAGCGTGAAATCCACCTGAGCCTCGCGAGCCAATGCCAACAGATGCAGCACGCCATTGGTCGAACCCCCGATCGCCGCCATCGCCGTGGCCGCGTTCTCGAAAGCGCGGCGAGTCAGCAGGTCGCGCGGACGCAGCCCGCTTTGCAGCATTTCACGCAAATGGCGTCCCAACCGATGGCACTCGTCGTGCTTGGCCTGGTCCACCGCCGGGATCGCGCTGCTGCCGGGCAACATCAACCCGATGGCTTCCATGGCCACCCCCCAGGTATTGAACGAGGCGGCGATGCCACACCCACCGACGCCCGGACAGGCCGTCCGAAAGATCTCATCCGCCTCGGCCGCGTCCATCTCGCCCACCGCCACCGCCGCCTGGGCATCGTAGACGTCCAGGATCGAGATCTCCTGGCCATGGTGAACACCCGGCATAATCGTGCCGCCACTGATCAACAAGCCCGGATAATTCAAGCGGGCCAACGCCATCGCGAAACCGGGCCCGTTCTTGTCACAGTGATGCATACCGACCAGCGCGTCGTAGCCATGTGCGCTGACGACGCATTCGGCCGCGTTGGCGATCAGATTTCGCGACGGCAGGCTGGCATTACCGCCCTCGTGACCCTGAGTGATGTTGTCGCTGATCGCCGGGACGCCGAAAGGCAAGCCGATCAGCCCCGCAACGCGGCAACCATCCGTGATCTGACGAGCCAAATCGTAGGCGTGCAGATTGCACAGATTCCCATCCAAAAGCGGAACCCCGATCCCGATTTGCGGCTTATCGAAATCCTCCTCGGTCCATCCCAGGCCGTAATAGAAGGCCGTGATCCCGCGCTGCCAGCCACGGGTCAAGTTCCGACTGTTCCAATTCAAGGGGGCGTTCATAGCGATCTCCTTCGTAAGGGCGGCAGTCGTTCCACGCTGCCAGCCAGTCGTTGTCGAACATCAGGCGAACTGAGCAAATAAGCACCCGCCCAGGAGTTTCTTGTCAATCAAGGTAGTCTTGCATGGGTGACGCAACGGGGTCGGGAGT
>SKVE01001002.1 GCA_007129635.1 Planctomycetaceae bacterium | reverse complement strand
TGTCATACCTCGGATCAACGAGTACTTGTCAGCCTGCTGAGCCAGATAGGGGAACAGAGCACCCAATTGGATTCCTTCCACGTTGGTGGGGATCACCTCGGTGAAGTCGCCCAGATAGTCCCGACCCGTTCCCGGCTTGGGGTCCCATGTATCATTGTGGGACATGCCGCCCCACAGAAAAATCTGGATGACCGCTTTGGCTTTGGCCGGCGGCTGTCCAGTCACGGACGCGGCATCGTTTGCCAACGCGGTACCGGCCAAGTGATTGGCCATCAGCATGCCGCTCGCCCCGTACAGACCTTGCCGCACGGCTTGGCGACGCGACACTTTTTTGTGTTCTTCGAAGCGGGGTTGGGGGTTCATCTTCTCGGTCTCCTTCAAATCCTTAATGCCGGTACAGGAACTCGGTGGTATTGATCAACGCCCAAACGATATCGATCGCCGCATCGCGTCGCGAATCGGCGTTTTGAACATGCGCTGCCAGGATTCTCATCTCGTCAGGCGTGGGGCGTCGCGACAGGATGGTCAAGTACATTTCTTCGGCGGTCTCTTTCAGCGGCCGTTTGGATTCCAGCAACCGCCGCATACGCGGTCCGCGGACGATCTTGTCATGGATGTGTCGCGAGTTCAGCGTGTGCAGCCACTGCGAGGGAACCGGTTTGTTCGACCGTTCATTGGCCATCCCTGTCGCCCGAGCCGATCGTCCGAACAGCGCCAGGAACTGGCTGGTCACGCTGCCATCGGCCAACGCCACGGCTGGCATGTCGCGGGGGATATAGGTGTACGGTTCGGGAATCGCGCTGGTGTACAAGTCGGTCGTTCCGGTGATCCGATTGATCGCGTCGATCAACACTTCGGCGTCCAAGCGCCGAGGGATCGCGGTGGCGAAATTCGGCAGGGCTTCGGGTGATGGATGTCGAGGCGTCGCGGAGAACTGATAAGTGGTCGATGTCAGGATCAATCGGTACAAAGCCTTCAAGTCGTAGCCGCTGTCGATGAACTCGCGTTCCAGATACGCCAGCAATTCGGGATTGATGGGCGGATTGTCATCACGGAGATCGTCCGGTTCCTCGATGATTCCCCGCCCCAGCAGCCACGCCCAGACCCGATTGACGATCGCGCGCGTGAACCAAGGGTTTTCCGGCGTGATCAACCAATCGGCGAACACCTCGCGGGGATCCCGATCCGGCGGGATTTCCACCGAGGTGCCGTCCGGGAAGATGCCGATCAGCGGCTCGCGACGCGGTGACGGCAGACTAGCGATCTGATCGCCGCTGGCTTGAGGCAGGAGTGTCCCCGGGGTATCCCGCCCCGGAACGGCGTTGCCCGCCACGGTGCGAAGCTGCAACGGATCCCAGAAGACGATCTCTTCCTTCCATTCGCTGGTCGGCTTGTAACCGATCTCGGAAAAGAAGACGGCCATCTTCGACAGACGATCCTCGGGCCAGTTGTCGACGCGGGCTCCCATGAACGTTAACGCCACCGTGGCGGCGATCACCTCGGGCGTCTTATCCTGGACCGCTCGGTAGAAGTTGACCGGGCCCACGCGGAAATTGCTGCCATGGGACGTCAACATCTCGCGAACAAACTGGTCGTAAGGTTTATTCTCCAGCAGCGAAGCCCGTACCCAACGATGGTAGGCCTGGGCTGCGTTGGGCCAAAGATTCACAGGAATCTCTGCTTTGATCCGCAAAACATCGCTCCATTTCATCGCCCAGTAATCCGCGTACTCGCTGCGCTCGAGCAGACGATCGACCAACCGTTGCCGCTTGTTCCGGGTGTCCCGTTCATCAAGAAACGCCCGAGCCTCTGCGGCGGTGGGCAGCGTGCCCGTCACGTCCAAGTAGACGCGTCGCAGGAAGACGGCGTCCGAGCACAGCACCGGTTGGATGTCCAATGCTGCAAGTCTGGCAAAAACGATCTCGTCCAACGGGCCGGTCGGTACCGGTTGCCTGGAACTTTCGAAGAGATTCAACGAGTTTTGCTGCGCTGTGGCCGAGCCCACGACGGTACACACAGCGAGCGTCAGGATCAGCGACGACTTCATCATTTTTCGGCTCCGGGCAGGAATCACCGCGCGCCAGGAAAGGTGAAAGGCTTGCAACACAGCTAATGCTACCAAAACACCGCAAACTCCGCCAGGTTTCTCCAAACCCGAATTTTTTGATAGGTGCCACCCATTTATCTATTGACAGAACCGATTCGGCGACTATGATTGACGAAGACAGGAGACATCACATGGGACGACCGACACGAAGTGAGCTGTTTCAGGCGGACGAGATCTGCATTGTACATGCAATTCAGCGTTGTGTACGTAAAGCATTTTTGGCCGGCCGGGACGACCGAACGGGCATCGACTACTCGTTCCGCCGCGAGTGGATTCGGCGGCGGATGGAGGCCCTGGCTTCGGTTTTCGGCATCGATGTGCTGACCTATGCCATCATGAGCAACCATTTGCATGTGATCCTCCGGAATCGCCCCGATGTGGTGGAAGAATGGTCCGACGAAGAGGTGGCCCTGCGGTGGCTCAAGGTGTTTCCCGGTCGGCGTCTCGACGAGCAATTGGCCGAGCCGACCGATAGCGATATCGAGAGGTTGGTGGCGGACGCTGAGCGAATGTCCATCGTACGCCGGCGATTGTCAGACATCTCGTGGTTTATGCGGGCGTTATGTGAACCGATTGCCCGGCTGGCGAACAAGCAGGACGAATGCACCGGCCGGTTCTGGGAGGGGCGATTCAAGGCTCAACGGATTGTTGACGAGGCGGGGCTATTGGCCTGTGCCATGTACGTGGATTTGAATCCTGTGCGAGCCGCATTGGCCGATTCGCCTGATGGGGCGGTTTACACGTCGGCCTATGATCGAATCCAGGCCGAGCGAGGCGA
>SKVE01000954.1 GCA_007129635.1 Planctomycetaceae bacterium | reverse complement strand
TAACGGGCTCGGATGCGGATGAAGAGGACGACGATGCGTATGCCAGTCGCAGGATGCCGGCGAGACAGGACTACTTGAAGAACTATGGTGGGAACGAGGCCAGTGAGGCGGCGGTGGCTGCGGCGCTGAAGTGGATCGCGGATCATCAATTGTCCGACGGACATTGGAGCTTCGATCATCAGATCGGCCCGGTCGTCAATGATCGGCCACGGACATCCGACCGGCCGGGCACGCTGGCAGCGGCTCACCATGCCGCAACCGCCATGGCTCTGCTGCCTTTCCTGGGATCGGGCCAAACACACAAACAGGGCGATTACCGAGCGACGGTCCAGGCGGGTTTGGACTACTTAGTCCAAGAAATGAAGCCCGACGGCGGTTTGAATGAATCGGGGGGCACGATGTACTCGCACGGCTTGGCGACGCTCGCCCTGTGCGAAGCTTACGGGATGACCCGCGACCAGGCTTTACAAGCTCCTGCGCAGACTGCTCTGGATTTCACCATGAAAGCCCAGGATCCCACGGGCGGCGGTTGGCGATACGTGCCGCGACAACCGGGCGACACATCGATGTTGGGATGGCAGTTCCTGTCGCTTCATCACGGCCGAGTTTCCGGCTTGCACGTCGAGCTGGAAACGATGATCGGCGCCAGTCGGTTCCTGGACTCCGTCCAATTTGACGACGGCGCGTTTTACGGTTACACCACTCCGGCAAAAAGGCCCGCCACCACAGCCATCGGGCTACTGTGCCGGATGCATCTGGGCTGGAACCGCGAACACGAAACTTTGAAACAAGGCGTTGCATGGATCAGTTCGCAGGGTCCTTCGACAGGCAGAAACACCAACATGTACTATAACTACTATGCGACGCAACTCGTTCGACATTACGGAGGCCCAGTCTGGGAAGAATGGAACCGGACGATGCGGGACTTTTTGATCGATGCTCAAGATAAAGACGGGCCGGCTGACGGCAGTTGGGCTTTTGCCGGTTTGTTCGGCCTGGATCGTGGAGGCCGCTTGTACCATACGTCCCTGGCTGCGATGGTGCTGCAAGTCTATTACTCGTACCCGGTGCCAGATCTTGGCGACTGAAACGGTCAATGGGGCGGACGGCTACGGCCCGACGTGTGCACTTGCTCTAGTTCTTCCAGCAGTCGGTCACGGATCTCCGGCTCGTCCAACCACCGATTCGTCGTCTCGCCGGGATCGTCGTCCAGGTGATAGAGCTGCCCACGCGGACCACCCGGCTCGGGCGCGATCCGCCGCGGTTGACTGAATCCGCCGGAGCCCAATCCGTCGATCAGCTTCCACGGTCCCGAGCGGATGCTCATCATCCCGGTCAGTGCCGGAACGACCACCGATGGTCGGATCGGCCGGTCGTTCGGGTGCTCGCCCAGCATCACCGGCAGCAGGCTGAAACTATCCTCGGCGGCATCCTTCGGCAGCGGGGCGTCCAGGATCGCGGCAAACGTGGCCAGCAGATCGGTGAACGAGATCACCTGGCCGCTGACCGACCCCGGCTCGATGCTACCCGGCCAGCGCACCACCAGCGGCATCCGGTGCCCCGCTTCCCAAGCGTCACCCTTCATCCCGCGTAGACCGCCGGCCGAATCATGGCCGAAGCGCTGGACATCGTAGGGGTACCAGACGGGTCCGTTATCGCTGGCGAAAATCACCAGCGTATCGTCAGCCATGCCGCTTTCGTCTAAGGCCGCAAGGACGCGACCGATCTCGTGGTCCACCATCATCATAAAGTCGCCATACATGCCCGCCCCGCTGCGACCCATGAACGGTTCGCTCGGCAGCCAAGGCGTGTGCGGCGCTGGCAGGGCAACGTACAACATCAGCGGTTGGCCGTCTGATTCGCTGGAATGCGTCCGGATCGTGGCGATCGATTCGTCGGTGAAACGAGGCAAAACCTCGTCGAGCTTCAAGTTGGGTGCGATCCCGCCGCCGCGCCAGAAGGCGCCTTGGATGGGCGACCAGCCGGACGTCTGGTTGTCCGCGATGTGCTCGGTGGGCGGTTCCACGGCTCGATCGCCGCGAATGTAAAAATACGGCGGGATATCCGTCGAGGCGCGGATGCCAAAAAAATGGTCGAACCCACGATCGGCCGGCCCACCCGGCAACGCCTGGTCGTAGCCCTGTTCATCGAACCCCAGGTGCCACTTGCCGACCATCACCGTGCGGTAGCCATGGGACTGCAGCAACGAGGCGATGGTCATGCGGCCTTCTTCGATCAAAGCTTGGCTCGGCCAGACGCTGACATCGGTGCGGAACGGGTAACGTCCCGTCAGCAATCCGTACCGCGACGGATGGCACAGCGGGCCGGGAGCGTGCGCGTTGGTGAAACGCATGCCATCGCGAGCCAAACTGTCGATGTGGGGCGTGGGAATTTTCGAATCGGGGTTGTAACAGCCCGGATCACCATAGCCCATGTCGTCGACCAACAGTATGACAATGTGCGGATGTTCCGGTGAGTCTGCCGCGTCCACACGGTGGGCATCAATGCACCCCACCCGTAGGCCAACAAGGATCATCATCGTCAAGATACGTATCGTCATCGTTCTGTTCCTGGGGCAGGACGTTTTGGTTGGGAACGCGAACCGTATTACGGAGCTTGCCATTCTACCAATTCGTTCAGGACTTTGACCGGGGCCGGGCCGTCGTGGATGACCATCCGGTAGCGGAGCCGTAAAGGTTCGCCGGCCGACCGTTGGACAGGTCCCGGAGCCGCGATGCACGGGTTGACCATCGCGATCGGCAGCAGGTTGTGCCATAGTGTGGGTGGATTGTCCGGGTGATCGATCACCGCCGTGCCGACCGTCGGGCCGCTGTCCAGTTGGATAACGTAGTCGTACCAGGCTTGTGCGGGCCAGTCGGTTTCCGG
>SKVE01000929.1 GCA_007129635.1 Planctomycetaceae bacterium | reverse complement strand
CGCAAAGAACCCGACTCCCGACCTCGCCGGGTTGAAATGGGTCCTGGACAGACTCACTGACTTACCGGAGGATGAGGTCGGCCAGCAGCGTATGGCGTTCTGGCGCCAGTTGCGGGGGGCGGTTCCCCCGCTGCCGATGACGGGCGACGGAGGGCAGCGACGGGTATTGGGTGCGAACGATCTGCTCGGATGCCGGATCCCAGGTCAGCAGGAAGACTTCCCGAAACGTCTGCTGGGAATCGTTGCCGCCGATACACAGCACGCCGTCACGCGTGGATACGGCGGCCCCGTACCCGATGGGCCGCGGTAACTTGCCGCCATCGGACCAGACATAGCCATCGTCTGCTTTCCGCAAAACGTAAATCGAGTCGTGCCAACGTTTTTCGCTGTCCCAGATCGGTCGAGCAAAGTTGGCTCCACCGGCAACGATCAAGGCATCCCGATGGACTCCGACAAATGGCCCAGCCACCCCCAGCTCGTCGGGCAGATCGGGCAGCCGCTGCCAATCCAAGTGAATCGAGTCCTCGGCGGCGAAGCTCGGACCGATCACCACCATCATGCAGCAAACCATCATCATCATCGGGTTACCCCACCGCAGCACCGGTGATCGAAATTTCATTTTCGAGTTCCTCCCGAACCCCCAACGTTTTATCCCAATGGATCACCGACCGTGCAGATCATCCAGGAACCGTTCGGCCGTCCCCAGGTGCTGGTCCAACCGCGAGCCCATTCGGCGGCATTGCGAGACCATGACCGACATCCTGGGATTCGCACCAAAAAACGCCTGGTGCCGGTGGATGAACCGCCAATACAAGGCGTCCCAGATCGGACACCAATCGCCTTTGGCAAAATTGCTAATCTTCCGCACATAACTGGAACCGCTTAGATACGGCTTGGTGGTGATCAAGCCGCCGTCCGCGTGTTGGCTCATCCCATACACATTGGGAACCATCACCCAATCATACGCATCGATAAACAGTTCCATGAACCATTGATAGATGGCGTTCGGATGGATCTCGCATAACAGCATGATGTTGCCCAAGATCATCAATCGCTCGATATGATGGCAGTAGGCATGCCGCAACACGCGGCGGATGATCGTATCAACCGGCTCGATCCCTGTGGACCCGTCGTAAAAGGCACCGGGCATCGGCCGCTGGTGGTCCCAGAAATTGCGAGTCCGCTGGATGCGACCATGATGGCGATAGACGCCTCGCATGTATTCGCGCCAACCGATGATCTGCCGCAGGAAACCCTCCAGGGAATTCAAAGGCACTCGATCAACTCGCTGCAACGCGGCATCGATCACCTGCCTGGGCGAAAGCAGCCCGATGTTCAAAGCGGGAGTCAGCACCGAATGAAACAGAAAAGTCTGATCGGCATGGATGGCGTCTTCATAGATGCCAAATTGGTCGAAGCGATGATCCAGGAAATCGTCCAGCATCCGGACCGCTTGGTCGGGCGACACCGGATAGCAGAAGTCGTCGGCGTCGCCCATGGCGTCGGGAAATGTTGCCTCGATCTCTTTCCGAATGCGACGGAGGGGAGATGGAGTTCGAGGCCAAGCGATCGGCGGAACGGTGACATCGCTGGGTAATCGCTGGCGATTCTCCGTGTCGTAGCTCCACTTTCCGCCCTCGGGACGACCACGATCGTCGACCAGGATATTCAAGCGTTTCCGCTGGAGCCGATAGAAATCGGTGAAGAACCATTTCTTTCGGTCCGCCGCAAACCGATCGAAGACGGACCAAGGAGTCAGGAAGTGTGGGTCATCCAGAATCGTGAAATCGATCCGTGCTGCCGTCAATGCTTCGGTCAACCGCTGATGCAACCAGTCGTCGCAAGGATCGACCAATTGCACGTGGTCGATTCCCAAGTCGACGAGCACATCGGCGATATCGCCCGTCGTCTGCAACTGGCAGCCTTCCACGTAATGAACTTTTTGGCCACAACGGCGTACCCGACCAGCGAACTGCTGCATCGATGCTCGATGAAGAATCAGCTTCTTGCGGTGGAAGCGATACTGCGTCATCAACAACGGCTCCTCGACCAGCACACAGATCTGCGTTCCATCCAACGCCGGATGATCCGTGAATAACTGGTGAGGATAGACCAAAGCAGCTCGCATCGGCGGCTCCTTCTTCGTTCGCCTGTATTCGATCAGCGTACCACCGTCCCACGTCGATCGCAGTGCGCAGAACCTACTGCAGCCACCTGCCAGCCATATAACCGGCGAAACCGACGGACGCGGCCAGAACACACCCCCAAGCGATATCGACCACGGTCACGATCCAGGGCCAATCTTTGACAGTGGCCAGGTTCGTGAGGTCGTAGGTCGCATAGGTGATGATCCCGAAAAATGCGCCCAGCAACAGCGTCTTTCGAGCCGAACCCGCTTGCAAGCCTGGAACCACGACGAAGACGAGGATGCCCAGCACGAACAGCAGGTAAAAGATGATCGCCGCCGTCCAGTTTGGGCTGCTCCGCAAGAGAAAGCCCAGGTGATGTTGGTAGAAATTTCGGGCGATCAAGCCCAGCCAGACCATGTCGATCGCAAAAAAAGCAACCAGCGTCAACAAATACAGCTTGATGTAGTAGGCGATCATCGGATCCTGACCTTTCACATCTCCAACGCGGCCATGCTGGAGCGGATCAGATCGGCCGAACGTTGCATCGCCGCACGTTCTTCGTCGGTCAACGTGAT
This sequence comes from Planctomycetaceae bacterium, assembly GCA_007129635.1. GTDB lineage: Bacteria > Planctomycetota > Planctomycetia > Pirellulales > Pirellulaceae > SKKK01. The sequence continues at coordinate 182 of SKVE01000929.1, read as the reverse complement.
CTCCATAATCTGCTCGACACCCGAGCTGCCCAGCTTGACCGGCACGCCGAAGCAGATGTCGTTCAACCCGTACTCGCCGTCCAAGTAGACACAGCACGGAAGGATCTGCTTACGATCCTTGACGATCGCTTCGACCATCTGGACCGTCGACGCGCTGGGAGCGAAAAACGCGCTGCCTTGTT
>SKVE01000070.1 GCA_007129635.1 Planctomycetaceae bacterium | reverse complement strand
CCGGATCGATCGCGGGGAACGGATCGACCCGGAGGAATTTGTCGGACGATTCTCCGGCGTGGCTGGCCCGCTACTTAAATTGTTGGAAGTTCACGCCTTTCTGGACGAGAATCCCGACGCCTTCGGTGCCGCGCACGAATTAAGCTGGCCCGAGGTGGGCGAGGATGTCGCGGGGTTCCGGCTGGTCCGTGAAATCGGTCGAGGCGGGTTTTCCCGAGTCTACTTGGCTCAGGAAAGGGCCCTGGGTGACCGGGAAGTGGTTCTCAAAATCTGCTGCCAGGCCAATGAGGAAGCAGCCCGTTTGGGACAGTTAGATCACCCTCACATAGTGCCTGTCCATTCGGTACAGTGCGATACCTTTCCGCCGTTCACCTTGATCTGTATGCCGTTCTTGGGCACCACCACCTTGGCCGATCTGATCGAAGACCAGGCGGATGGTCGCGCCTGCCCCGCAGCGATCGCACGAGGTGCTGACACGCCCATCGATTTCATCGTGCGAAGAGCCGCCGAGTTGTGCGACGCGCTGGCTTATGCCCATCGACGAAACGTCTGGCACTGTGATGTCAAACCATCAAACGTGTTGCTGGCCGACGATGGTCGTGCGCTGCTGCTGGACTTTAATCTGGCAATGCGGCACGATCACACGTCCCAGGTGATCGGCGGGACGCTGCCCTATATGGCTCCGGAACAACTCCAGTATCTCGCCGGCGACGGTCCGGCGAACTGGTCGATCGACCATCGGACGGATTTGTTCGCTTTAGGGGTGACCGTATTCCAGTTGGTGACCGGTCGATTACCCTACCCCACCGAGGATCTGGACCAGAACCGCAAGCAGGCGGCACTGCAACTGTTGGAGCAGCAGCGGGCCCAGCACCCGTGGCGGGAAGAGCTACAGCAGGTCGTCGGCCCTCGAGTCGCCCGCAGCATCGCCGCGTGCCTGGCCTTTGATCCGCAGGATCGCCCCGAGTCGGCGGCTGTGGTCGCGGAGGAGCTTCGCCGCCATCTGGGGCTGGCAGCTCGGTCCGGCCGTTGGATTCGCGCCCATCGACTGTGGTTGAGCGTTGCGGCGTTGATCCTGCTGATGGTGGCCTCGGTTTTCGGCGTCTGGACGCATTCCCAGCCCCCCGCGTATTTGCGTCATTACCAATGGGGGCGGATCGCCTTGGAAAAGAATGATTTTGCTGTAGCCAACCAGTGGCTCGACAGTTCGCTGGAACACCGCCGTGATTTTCGCGATGCGCTGTTGATGCGCGGCTGGAGCGACCTGTTGGCATCCCGCCAATCGGGGATCAACGAGGCAACCCGAACTGGCCTGCAGCAGTCCGCCTACCGCATTTTTCGCAATGCCTGGCACCAATATGAGTGCAGTGAATCCGCTGCCAGTGCGGCTCAGTGCTTGGCGGAGATGGGAGATTTCAAGGAGGCGATGTTCCGTTTCGAAAACGCCGTGGAACAAGGCTTCTGGACGGCCGGGATCGCCAATAACTTGGGATTTTGCCTGCTGCGAACTGGCCAACACGACGCAGCTCTCCATCTTCTGACGACAGCAGTTCAACTAGACGGATCGCTTCAGATGGCCCATTGGAACTTGTTGGAATTAAGATCTCGCTTTATCAAACAGGCCGTCCAGGAATTGAAGAGGGCAAAAAGATTGGAGGCTAAGGATCTGGTTTCACACAACGAAATGTCGCTCGCAGAGCATCAGCAGATGGCATTGAGTCAGATTCAGGTGATGCGTCAATTTGCACCGCCAACCGCTGAACTGGAGCTCGTGGCAGCCCGCGTTTTTGCTTTGGCGATTGACGCTGGGCGGTTGGGCAGCAAATCGCCCACTTGCGATGGCCAAAACGATTTGTTCGAGGAACTGTTCACCGCTTGTGAACTGGCAATCGAACAAAATCTTCGTCGCGATGACCTTCAGGAACTTTCCGTTATTCTGCCTGAATTACAAAACGCAGAACGATTTCAACGGCTGTTGACTAGCGATCCGCCGAGTGGGGAAGTACAAGCACTGAGCCGATTTGCTGACATTTTCCCCGAAGTGAGTGCACGAATGGCGTCCGTCCAGTAGGGCTGCAAGCAGCCGTTCCAGGCCGCTCTTTTTCCACCATGATAGCTTCTTTTCTATTTTTTCTTTTTTCTTGTCCGGTTTCGTGACCGATTCTCGATGGAACGGTTAGAGCGGACCACGCCCGTGTTGGAATCGCCTGCGAACCATCTTCAGTTCGATGCGAAGTGCGATTTCTCTGGCAGGATGTGTCGAGTCACGACGCGTGCGTAAGGATGGAGGTGCAAGCGGCGCTCTGGAAGTAGAAGTACCAGAATCCGAGAGTGTTTTTCGAAAACGGGGGAAGAAACGATGTGGCCAGTCAATGTTTTTGCGTCAGCCTGTGCAGCGTTTCGAACGAATTCCAGGTCGGCACGGCGCCGGCAGTCGCGTCATCGTGCGTTGCGTGTTGAATCGATGGAACCACGGATGCCGTTGAGTGCGACGGCGTTGTTGTTGGCGGACATCGTGTACGAGGTAGAGCCAACTTCGATCGATGCTGCTGTCGTTCAGGAGTCGCTCACTGCAGATCCGGGGGGCGTCATCACGATAGGAACCTTCGACACCGATTCGCCGATGGTATGCCAACCGGTAACGGCGGCTGAACTGACCAGCATCCCGGCTCAGACTGACGAATCGATCGACATCTTGGCGATGGAAGCCGTCATGGAAATGGGTCCGGAAGCCTGGATCGCGGAAGACGGCTCAGGGGACGAAGCGGAGGAATTCAGCGACCTGACGTTGATGGGCGGTCCAGCACCCCCGCCAGATTCGTCGTTCGCGACTCATCCGATTGTTGCGGCCGCCCCGGTGATCGACTGGTTTGAAATCAGTTACGGG
>SKVE01000450.1 GCA_007129635.1 Planctomycetaceae bacterium | reverse complement strand
CAACTGGCCAGTTCTGATCGTCAGGATCAGCATGCGGTGATCGACATGATTTATGACGTTGCACCGCGATGTGGGGTTGCCGCAGACGCGGTACGCGTCGGCGGAACCGCGTACAAGGCGGTGATGATCGAACGCGAGAGCGAACGGTCGTTGCGACGTTACTCGGTGCCCTCCTGTCTGGTTGCCTTGGTGGTAGCCTGGTGCTGTTTGCGCGACGTCCGCCTGACCACGATCATTCTGGCAGGTGCCGTGTTTTCCGGGCTGCTGAGCCTGGCCATCGTTTACTACACGGGCGTTCAACTGAACGCGGTCATGATCGTGATGCCCCCTTTGGTATTCGCGCTGACGGTGTCGGGTTCGGTTCACCTGATCAACTACTATCGTGATGCGGTTCGGGAAGTCAACGTTCCATGTGCGGCCCACCGTGCCGTGGAATTGGGATGGTTGCCTTGCACGTTGGCCGCCGTCACGACCGCCCTTGGGCTGATGTCGCTGGGAGTGAGCGCCATTGCGCCGGTGAGGATGTTTGGTTTCTACTCGGGGATCGCCTTGCTCGCCTCGCTGGTTGTGCTGCTCACGTACCTGCCCGCGGCGCTGCGGATATGGCCGTCGCGAAAGACCTTCCGGGAGATTCAGGGCATCTCGGTTGATCGCCACGTGCTGGCCCAACGCCGCGCTCGTCGAATCGGCACGTGGTTGTGCCGGTATCATGGAGTGTTGACACTGGCGAGCCTAATCGTATTCATCCTGTTGGGAGCGGGCCTTGTGCGCGTGACGACATCGGTCGAACTGGAACGGTCCTTTCGGCAAACGAGCCGTTTCGTGCGCGACTATCGTTGGATCGAAGAGCACATCGGTCCCTTGATTTCCGTGGAAACCCTGATTCGGTTCAGGCCGACGTGCCGGCTGTCGATGCTCGAACGCATGGAATTGGTGGCTTCGCTGCATGCCAGAATTAGCCGCTCGGTGAATGGCGGCGGCGTCTTGAGCCCGGCCACATTCTCACCCGTCATCCCCCGTTCCGGCAGTCTTCGGGGTACGATGGGACGAGCCGTGGTGGCACGCAGACTGAGCGACCAGCGAGCCGAGTTTGTCGACAGGGGCCTGATTGCCGACGATGGCGGTGACGAAGTCTGGCGGTTGAGCGTTCGAGTCCCGGCCCTGGGCGACCTGGACTACGGTTTGTTTGTCCAGCAGTTGCGTCAGCCCGTTCAATCGGTGATGGACGATTATCGTGAAGCTGCTGCGGGCATCGATGTTTCGTACACGGGTTTTTCGCCCTTGATCGACAAGGCACAGCAGCAGTTGCTGAGCGATCTGGCGAGCAGCTTTCTCCTGGCCTGTCTGCTCATTTGTCCGATCATGATGATGGTCCTTCGCAGTTTCTGGGGCGGACTGTTGGCCATGGTTCCCAATGTCTTCCCGATCGTGTGCGTTTTCGGTGCGCTCGGTTGGATGGGAATCTCGATCGACATTGGCTCGATGTTGACCGCCAGCATTGCGTTGGGGATTGCCGTGGACAACACGCTCCATTTCCATACCTGGTACTCTCGCAGCTTGCGTGATGGCTTTAGCCGCATTGCGGCGGTTCGTAACGCGTACCAACGCTGTTCGGCCGCGATGATACAGACGACCCTGATCTGTGGGCTAGGAATGCTCGTGTTTGCTTTCAGCAGCTATACGCCGGCCAGCCGGTTTGCCTGGATGATTGCCCTACTTCTGCTGGCCGCTCTCTGCGGTTCGCTCGTTCTCCTTCCGGCGATTGTCGCGGGACCGTTTGGTCGGGCTTTTGAATCCCGACCATGGCGGCTCTGGGGATACGAGCGGCGGCATTTGGCAAAAGGGGGTCTAGCCAAGCCTGCGCGGGGAATGGCCCCGCCGGACGCGATGCGGGAGCCGCGTACGTCGGGCTCCCACTGGGCGCGCAGGCCTCACTTGCGGCACAACGATCCATGATGAGCGGTACGAAGTGTCACCTGCACGTCACGATCCCTGACCGCTGGGGCATCCGGCGTCTTCGGGTGGAAGCGGATCAGAAACGTACATCGCCGTAGAAAAGGTCCCAGCTCAACGTGGTCTGCCTCAAGGCGTTTCCAGGCGAGAGGAAAACTGGCAAGGTCATAAATGGTGATGTACACATCGAAAGCGTCCAGACAGCCTCTCGCAATGCTGATTTGCATGCCCTCCGACTCGGCCAGCGCTCCGTACCGGAATTGCGTCTCCGGATTGCCCACCGGCAGGTACATCCGTTCAATGAAGTCTCGAGGCAGCCACCGCCGATACTTGAGCGCGACAAAGGCATGATAATGCAGCCATGTGTAGAAGAAACTGCGGCGCCCGCTCAATCTCCGGTAGAAATCGTTGGTGTTGTCCGGGACCGAGAGCGACGAGACATACGGTTGACCATCGACCGTGACCGCCGGCAGCCTGGCCGCGGGTGACGGCTCGTAGTAGCGCAGGATCAGGCAATAGCGTCCCTCGAACAACGGCGTGCTGGTCCAGCCGTCTCCGGCTGCGGGATTTCCCGGTCGCAGCGTGGCAACCGTCCGGTGGTCCGGGAACGAATACACGACAATCGTCCAGGCTTGTGCCGATGCGTCGGCCAGTGAGGTCTGCACAGCGAGCGATTGCCGGACGCTCAGCGGCCCCACACGGCCGATCACCGCATGCGTGTTCCAGCGTGGCCCTTCGGTCATGATGACGGGCAGCGCCAGCGAGTGCCGAAACAGGTCCTCGCCAAGCACTTGCCAGCGTGATGCGTCCTGTTTCGCAAAGCGAAAATGCAGACGGGCGATTCTGCGCAAAACGAATCGTGTGCATAAAAACAGGAATCGGGAGGCAATCGCCAAGGGTATTTCCCAGACAATGGACGTCGCGGTCATGCGTT
>SKVE01001004.1 GCA_007129635.1 Planctomycetaceae bacterium | reverse complement strand
GTCATTTTCGGGCAACGACCAACCCTATGGAAACGGGCTCGTCTGAAAACAACTCCCGACCCCTTCCGCCGATTCCACCGAGATATTCAAGGCTGGGTGCAGAGCGAGCGGCATCGTGATATGCTGGTTGCTTGGCGTTGGCAGATACGTTTCTGACCGATGGCCATCTGTTTTGAACTTTGATCTTTCGAGGGGGGCTCTGCGATGAAACGTTGGGGTTGGTTTTCTGGTGGAATCGTGTCCGGGCTCTTGTTGGCGATGGCCTTTGGGTTTTCCCAGTCGGGCTCATTTGATCCTGCGGCGTTGAAGCGAACCGCGACGTTTTCAGGCCAGCCGGTGCGCCCGGATGACGATGGCAAGTTGGGGATCATCGTCTTTGGGGCCCATCCCGATGATTGCGAGATCCGCGCCGGCGGTGCATCGATTTTCTGGTCGGATCGGGGACATCACGTCAAGCTGGTTTCGATGACCAACGGAGATATCGGTCACTGGCAGATGGCCGGTGGCCCGCTGGCGCTGCGGCGCAATGAGGAAGTCCAACGGGCGGCAGAGATCCTGGGTACGACCACCGAAGTGTTGGACATCCACGATGGGGAACTGGAACCGACGTTGGAGAACCGCAAACTGATGACTCGGCTGATCCGGCAATGGAACGCCGATGTGGTGATCGGGCATCGACCGAACGATTATCATCCCGACCATCGTTACACTGGCATCCTGATGCAGGATTGTGCCTATATGGTCGGCGTTCCGTTCCTGTGCCCCGATGTGCCGCATATGACCAAAACGCCCGTGTTTCTTTTTTCGTTCGATAATTTCCAGACGCCGACGCCCTTTCGTCCGGACATCGTGGTATCGATCGATGACGTGATGGAACAGAAATTGGATGCATTGGCGACGATGGAGTCCCAGTTCATCGAGGGCGGCGCGACCGGCGGACCGCATCGCATCCCGGCTAACGAAGAGGAACGAGCCAAGGCGTTCGAACGCATGCGCGAAGGATTTCGCCGCCGTGCCGCCCATGTCGCCAACGTGGGACGTGAGAAACTGATCGAGCTGTATGGCCAGGAGACTGGGCAGCAGGTGAAGTATGCCGAGGCGTTTGAGATCTGCGAATATGGCCGCCAACCGGACGCCGCGGAGATCCGACGGCTGTTCCCCTTCCTGCCGCAACCGTAGGCGCTGTTCGAAAATCCCAGCTGCCGACAGAGTCCGGTTTTCACGGCCCCTACTTGATATTCAAGGAACAGCCCCCTTTGTAGCCAGGAGATCGATGCGATGATCCGAATGGGAAATCGACGTGATTTTCTCCGAGCCGCCAGCAGCGCGACGGCCGGATTCTTGATTCTGAGAAACAGCCGTTCGGCACGAGCCTATACCGCGAACGAAAAACTGGCCGTGGCCGTGGTCGGGGTCGGAGGGATGGGGGCCGTGAATCTAAGTCTGATCGCCGGGGAAAACGTCCAGATCCAACCGGGGCTGCGGGTTCAGACGGCTTCCCAGCCAGAACGAACGGGCGAGGATATCGTGGCCATGTGCGACGTGGATCAACGCTCCGCCGCAACCTCGGCGCCCAATCGCAGGAACCCACCCGGCGACTCGCTGGCACGCTATCCCCACGCCAAAAAATTCCTGGACTATCGCCGGATGTTGGACCGGATGGGACGCCAGATCGACGCGGTGGTCATCAGCACCCCCGACCATATCCATGCTCCGGCGAGTATCACGGCGATGCGGCATGGCAAGCATGTCTATTGCGAAAAGCCGGGCTCGAATTCCGTCTTCGAAGCTCGGATGCTGGCCGACGTGGCGGCCGAGCAGAAGGTGGCCACGCAATTCGGAACTCAGATGCATGCGACGGACAATTACCGGCGGATTCTGGAACTGATTCGCAGCGGAACGATCGGCCAGGTCCAACGATGCGATATCTGGTTGCGAGGCGGAGGTGGTACCAGCGATCGGCCGGCGGAGACACCACCCGTGCCCGAGGGCCTGGATTGGGACCTGTTTCTGGGCCCTACGCCCTATCGTCCCTACCACCCGACGTACGTCCGCGGCTGCGGCGGCAACTGGCAGCGTTGGTGGGACTTTGGTTGCGGGAATTTCGGCAACATGGGATGCCACTTCTTTGATCTCGCCTTTTGGGCGTTGGATCTGCGCTATCCGATTTCCGTCCGGGCGGAAGGCCCGCCGCCTCATCCCGAAACGACACCAGGTCAACTTCACGTCCAGTACGAATTCGCAGCTCGCGGTGAATTGCCACCAGCCACACTCACATGGACGCATGGCAGCCAACCGCCGCCCGTGTTTGCCGAACACGATTTTCCCGATTGGGCCTGGGGCGTGTTCGTCGGGACCGAAGGCATGCTGCTGGTCAGTTATTCACAGTGGGAACTACGGCCGGAGAAGCAGTTTGCGGATTTCGAGCCGCCGGCTCCCAGCATCCCTTCTTCGATCGGTCACCATGCCGAATGGATCCAGGCGTGCAAGACGGGCAGCAGCACCAGTTGCCACTTCGGATATTCCGGCCCTATCTCCGAGGCCGTGATGCTGGGCAACGTGGCCTACCGAATCGGTGCCCCGCTGGAATGGGACGCCGCGGATCTGCGAGTGACCAACGAACCGCGAGCCAATGAACTGCTGCGCCGCGAATACCGCAGCGGTTGGGAATTCTAGGCCCTGGGCTGCCCTGCCGCCATGGAAAAAAGACTTCTGGCCGAGTCTTTTTGTTTGCCTACGCCAATCGGGTGAGCTATATTTTTCCAGGATTGTCCTAGGTCGATACGCATTCGGCTCGTCCCCGATTTGTCTCGTCGAGTGACGCTGTGTGATGAACGGTTTCCATTGGCTTTCTCTGCCGTCTACCTTGCTGGCCATCTGGATGGCC
>SKVE01000424.1 GCA_007129635.1 Planctomycetaceae bacterium | reverse complement strand
CGGTTACGTCGCTGTCGCTGCGAATTTCGTTACGTGTTTTCGATACGCTATTACTATTGAAACTTGCCGTACACCAAACGTCACGAACACCGCTGTCGGTCTGGAGGAAAACAATGATCTTCGCGCAGGATGCGGCGGCTGTAACGAATCCAACGCCTGCCGACCGGACTCTGCCTCGCTGACGATCGTCCGATCGGTTGCCGATCGTGCTCCAAGCGGCCGGTTGCCGTGCCCCCGTCTTGCTGCCGGAGGAAATTTCGTTAATCTAGTAGCGAAAACGTCCTGCTTTGTTCCGATAAGGGCACAAATCGATGAAAATCCATGAATTCCAGGCGAAGCAGATCCTCCGCCAGGCAGGGGTGCCTGTTTTGAAGGGGGTCGTCGCTTGTTCGGCCGACGAGGCCGCCGCCGCCTTTACGCAACTGGGTTCCCCCATCGCCGTTGTGAAGGCCCAGATCCATGCCGGCGGTCGCGGAAAGGGGACCATGATCGAACATCCCCAGCAGCACGGTGTCCAACTTGTCCGCAGCGCTGCCGAAGCTGCGGAAGTTGCAGGCCGTATCCTGGGGAGTCGTCTGGTGACCATCCAGACGGGTCCCGAGGGCCAGCTCGTTCGGCAGGTGCTGATCGAGCAGGGTTGTAACATCGCTCGGGAGCTGTATCTGGGCATCGTCGTCGATCGAGCAGCGGCTAAGCCCGTGTTGATGGTATCCAGCGAGGGTGGGGTCGAGATCGAGAAGGTGGCTGCCGAAACGCCTGAACGGATCTTCAAAGAGCATTTCGAGCCGCTGGCAGGACTACAGGACTTCCAGGCCCGCAAGTTGTGCCAGAGCCTGGAGATCAGCGGACCAGCCGCTGCCAGTGCCGCCGCTTTCATGAAGGCCATGTGTCGTGCCTTCGTGCAATACGATGGCAGTTTGGCCGAGATCAATCCACTGGTGATCACCGACGATGGCGAGATGATAGCGTTGGACGCCAAGATCAGCTTTGACGACAACGCCCTGTTCCGACACAAGGATTTGGCGGAACTGCGCGATCTGGACGAGGAAGAGCCTGCCGAGGTCCGGGCAGGGAACGCCGGATTGAGCTACGTCAAGCTGGATGGCAATATCGGGTGCCTGGTCAACGGAGCCGGGTTGGCGATGAGCACCATGGACATCATCAAGCTGCACGGCGGCCAGCCGGCCAACTTCCTGGACGTGGGTGGCGGCGCCGATACCGACCAGGTGACCGAAGCCTTTCGTATCTTGCTGGGGGATCCGAACGTCCAGGCCGTCCTGGTGAACATCTTCGGCGGCATCATGCGTTGTACGACCATCGCCGAAGCGATTGTCGCGGCCTACAAGACGGTGGGATTCAATGTCCCGCTGGTCGTCCGCTTGGAAGGCACCGAAGTCGAAGAGGGACGCAAGATCCTGGAAGCCAGCGGCGTCGATATCATCACCGCCGCAGGACTGACCGAAGCCGCGCAGAAGGTCGTGGCTGCCGCAGCCTGATTCTCCATCCCTGTATCCGTTCCACCGTTCCACTGAAGCGATCGAGAAGCAACGATGAGCATTCTGGTCAATCGAGAAACTCGGGTTATCTGTCAAGGCATCACGGGCAAAGCTGGCGCGTTCCACACCAAACACTGCCTGGCCTACGGCACGCAGATGGTCGGGGGCGTCACGCCAGGCAAAGGCGGCACGACGGTCGAAGGGCTGCCGGTGTTCGATACGGTCAGCGAAGCCGTCCACAAGACCGGCGCCAACGCCACGATGATCTATGTCCCCGCCGCTTTCACGGCCGACGCGATCCTGGAAGCACTGGACGCGGGAATCGAGGTCATTGTGGCGATCACCGAGGGCGTTCCTGTGTTGGATATGGTACGCGTCTACGACACCGTTCGACGCTCCAACGCCACGCTGATCGGTCCCAATTGCCCCGGCATCATCACCGCCGGCCAGTGCAAAATCGGGATCATGCCCGGCTATATCCACCAGCCCGGACGCGTGGGTGTGATCAGCCGCAGCGGGACTTTGACCTACGAAGCCGTCTGGCAGACCTCCAACCTGGGACTCGGCCAGACCACCTGCGTCGGACTGGGCGGCGACCCGATCGTCGGCACCTCGTTCATCGATCTGCTGAAACAGTTCCAAGCGGACGACGAGACAGAAGCGATCCTGATGATCGGCGAAATCGGCGGGACGGCCGAAGAGGAAGCGGCAGCCTATATCCAGCAGCATGTGACCAAACCGGTCGCCGCCTTTATCGCCGGTCGCACGGCGCCGCCCGGCAAGCGGATGGGACATGCCGGCGCGATCATCACAGGCGGCAAAGGCACGGCCGAAGAAAAGATCACCGCACTGCAGCAAGCCGGCATCGAAGTGGCCCAAAGCCCCGCCGACATGGGCACCGCCGTCCAACGCGCCTTAGACGGCCGCCGTTGATGGAAGAGATTCGGGTTCCCGCGCACGGCAGCCAAATCCGTTTACTTCGAAAACTCTACGGAGTACTGAATTTCGGAGTACTGAATTATGGCCCATCGTTGGGCCGATCTGCCCCACGCCCTGCTGACGGTGCTTTTCCGCGACGACGAGGCTGATCCCCAGGCCGAGAGTCGCTTCCTCCGCCTCAGCGAAGATCCTCCCCGCTTGCCCGTACACAGTTCTTAAGCGAATCATCGAATTCGCGGATTGGTCGGGCCTAGAGATTCGACTGGTCTACTATCCACCATATCACAGCAAATACAACCCTATTGAACGCTGTTGGGGTGCATTGGGAAAGAAGTGGAAATGGAGCCCTGCTCACCAGTTTGAACGTCGTCCTATGGATCTCGACAGCACAGTGAATCGGTATGGGGAACCACCTGGATAGGTTTGGGGAAAAGCAGGAGAATAACGGTTCG
>SKVE01000879.1 GCA_007129635.1 Planctomycetaceae bacterium | reverse complement strand
TGAAGCCGTCGCAGCAGGAGTATTTGACGACGGTGTTGGAATCGGGCGAATCGCTGCTGTCGATCATCAACGAGATCCTCGATTTCGCCCGCATCGAAGCCGGCAAGATCGACCTGGTCGAGGCCCCGTTCGACGTCCGGGAGACGTTCGGCGACATCCTCAAGTCGTTGGCCTTTCGAGCCCACTGCAAAACCCTCGAACTGGCATGCCGGGTCGCCGATCATGTCCCGGAATTCCTGCAAGGCGATCCCGTTCGACTGCGTCAGGTCATCGTCAATCTGGTCGGCAACGCCATCAAGTTCACGGAGGAGGGCGAAATCCTCGTGCATGTCGACTGCCAATCGTCTTCCGATTCCGAGCTCGTCCTGCACGTCGCTGTCAGCGATACGGGGATCGGTATCCCGGCAGACAAGCTGGCGTCGATCTTCGAAGCCTTCAACCAGGCAGACACCTCCACGACGCGGCACTTCGGCGGCACCGGACTCGGGCTCGCCATCGCCTGCACGTTGGTGGAAATGATGCAGGGACGCATCTGGGTGGAAAGCACTTTGGGGCACGGCAGCACGTTCCACTTCACGGTGACGCTCCAAGCAGCTTCGCCGGCCGAAAAAAAGCAGCCGCTGGCCGACGTCGGTGTTCTTCGAGGAACAGGGGTACTGGTCGTCGACGACAATGCGACCAATCGTCATATCCTGAAGCTGATCGTGACCAAGTGGAGCATGAAGCCGCAGTGTGCCGGAGGTGGCGAGGAGGCTTTGACGCGGCTCCGCCAACACCACAAAACCGGACAACCGCTCCCGCTGGTGTTGACCGACATCAACATGCCGAAGATGGACGGTTTCGCATTGGTCGAGCAGATCCGCCAAGATCCCTCGCTTGCCGATGCACGGGTCATCGCCTTGACGTCGGGGATCCGTGCCGACGACGCACAGCGATGTGAACAACTCGGCATCTCGGTGCATTTAATGAAGCCGGTGAAACAAGCCGAATTGCTCAACGCCGTGCTGAGCGTCGTGGCGGGAATTGAAACCTCCAAGGCCGACGGCACACGCGCCGCCGAAGCCTCGAAGCCTGCCGCTCGGTCGCTCCGCATCCTGCTGGTCGAAGACGGTCTGGCCAACCGCAAGTTAGCGCAGGGGCTGCTCGAGCGCCGAGGGCACGAGGTGACCATCGCCGAAGATGGACAGCAGGCATTGGACTGCCTGGAAGACCATGGCTTCGACCTGATCCTGATGGATGTGCAGATGCCCGTGATGGACGGCCTGGACGCGACCCGCGCGATCCGCGAGCGCGAACGGCTCGCCGGCGGGCATATCCCGATCATTGCCCTCACCGCGCACGCCCTGAAAGAAGATCGCCAGCGGTGCCTGGACGCCGGTATGGACGGCTATCTGGCCAAACCGATCCGGGCCAAAGATCTGTACGAAACGATTGAATCGTTCATGGAGTGAACGCCCTCCCTGCCAAATAACGTCAGCGACGCCAAGCGAATCACCTGCCCCAGAACACTTAGGGTCTTCGGTTGTCAGATGCACGCACCGTGCGCGCATCTTCGTAGGTTGGGACTCTGTCCCGACCGGGTCGGATCGGGTCGGGTCGGAGACCCAACCTACTCGGGTTGCGGCCGAAGGCCGCGTTAGGAACCATCTCCTGATGACTCCGTCCGCAGCCCAAGTCAGTAGACCGCGCGGTGCCTAACTTTCGCGGGCTTCGCGGAGACGGGCCAGTTCGGCGTAGATGTCGCTTTGCAGCGACTCGATGGACTCACACAATTCTTTGAATTCGGCCGGAGTTAACAAGCCGTCGGCCCGGAGCGGGAACAACATGCCGAACGCGAAAGCGGCGCCGCGGAGGGATCGTTTCAACTGGACCAGTCCCAACCCGGACGGCAGCTCGTAATTCCGACCACCCAACGCCTGGGACAGGCCGCCCAGCATTTCGCCCGCGCCGCCCAGCAGGCTCTGGAAGTTCTCGTTGGCTTGCTGCCCGACCGCAGTGGCGATGTCGAACAGCCGCACGTGCAAGTCCATGGCCCGCTCGATCAACGGATGACGTTCGTCGTCGCACCAGTCGTCCAACGCATCCTCGTCCGCGTCGCGGATCGCATCCGGCAGACTTTCACGCCAAGGTTCGTCCTGTTCGTCCTGTTCGTCCTCGCAGGCCTCGAGTATTTCCCGAGCGACGTCGGACAGCGAGGGTTCGCCGGGCAGGTCGATCAGCCCCTCGTCCCGCATGGCGCCTTCGAACGCCTCGTGATGGTCATCGCCGCGCGCCATACGTTCCTCGATGGCCCGGTGCAGCCGTTCTTGCTTGCGACGCTGCTCCTTGAAAAAGGCGTCCCATTGAGCCTCGGTGCCGTCGGACAAGTCGTCGTATTCGTCGCCGGAATCGTCGTCGTCCCACGAGACGGGCGGATGTTCGGGGACGCGTCCCAGAGTCTGTTGCACTGTCTGAGCCACACGCTCGATCCGCGCTGCGAGGATCTCCGGATCCTCCGCGGCCTCGGCCGTCAGCCCGTGTCGTCGAAGCCCATCGGCCAACCCCTCGATCGCCGCCTGGACTAGGCCGATCTTCGCTCGCAACCTTTCCAGATCACGAGTTTCCCAGTACTCGCCTTCGTCGCGCACCTCCAGGTCCGGGAAGTACTCGCGTTTCAGTGCGGCCAGCAATTCGATCAGCGCGACATGGCCCTCGACGGCGCCGAACTGCGTCTTGACGAAACACCAAGGGGGATCGGCCAGTTCTCCCTTCTCTGCGTCTTCGATCTCGGTCAAATTGATCAGCCAGCCTTCGGGTGAAACCAGCAGGCTGGTCGTCTCCTGGCCGGGATACAATTCCAGGATCACGCCGCGCACGGCGCGCTGCGGATCGTCGTCGCAGAAGCTGCGCCACAC
>SKVE01000982.1 GCA_007129635.1 Planctomycetaceae bacterium | reverse complement strand
GGGATCCTGGGTGGCGTTTTCTCGGCGACGGAAGCGGCAGCGATCGCCGTGCTTTATGCCTTTGTGTTGGCCGTGCTGGTTTACCGCGAAGTCCGTATCCGCGACCTGCCCCGAATCCTGTTGCGATGCGGCATCACCACATCGGTGATCATGCTGCTGGTCGGCACCAGCCAGGCGATGAGTTGGCTGTTGGCCTACGAGAACATCCCGCAAAGCGTCAGTACGGCCATGCTGGGATTGAGTGAGAATCCGCTGGTCATTCTGTTGTTGATCAACGTCTTGCTGCTGGCAGTCGGGACATTTATGGATATGACGCCGGCCGTGCTGATCTTCACGCCGATCTTCCTGCCGGTCGTGGTGGGGCTGGGCATGGACCCAGTCCACTTCGGCATCATGATGATCGTCAACTTATGCATCGGGCTCTGTACGCCGCCGGTGGGCACCTGCCTGTTTGTGGGCTGCGGCGTCGGTCGGACAACGATCGCCGAGGTGACTCGGCCGATGGTGCCTTTCTTTTTGGCCATGCTGATGGCGCTGATGCTGATCACTTACGTGCCTTGGCTATCGTTATGGTTACCGCAAATGGCGGGATTCGTGAAATGAAAGGGAGGGGGATGATGGGTGTCTTCTTGCTGGCGACCTTGGACACCAAGGGCGACGAAGCGGGTTTTGTGCGGGACCGGTTGCAGGAGCTTGGGGTCCGCGTCACGGTGGTCGATACCGGATGCTTGGGGGTACCGGCGTGGCCACCCGACCTCCCTCGTCAAGCGGTGTTCCAGGCTGCGGGAGCCGACTGGCAGACCATCGTGGAAGCGGGGGATCGCGGCCAAGCGGTGACGCTGGCCGCACGAGGCGCGGCCGAGTGCGTCCGTGCCGCTTTTCATCGCGGCGACGTCGACGGGGTGCTGGCCCTGGGTGGATCGGCCGGCACCACGATCGGTACCGCCGCCATGCGCGCGCTGCCGGTGGGAGTTCCCAAGGTCATGGTCAGCACGTTGGCATCAGGGCAAGTCCGACACTACGTGGGCGACAAGGATATCCTGATGCTGAATTCCGTCGTCGATATCGCAGGGCTGAACCGCATCAGCCGCGCGGTACTGGGCCAGGCGGCGGCGGCGATGGCGGGGATGGTACAACATCGTCTCGTACCGTCGGCCGAGGATCGCCCCTTGATCGCAGCCACGATGTTCGGCGTCACCACGCCCTGCGTCCAGCAAGCGCGCGAGGTACTCCAGCAAGCGGGCTTCGAGGTGCTGGTGTTCCATGCCACGGGGGGCGGCGGCCAGGCCATGGAATCGTTGATCGCCGAAGGGCTGATCGCCGGCGTCCTGGACATTACCACGACCGAACTGGCCGACGAACTGGTGGGCGGAGTGCTGTCGGCGGGCCCCGATCGGCTGAACGCAGCCGCGCGCTGCGGCGTGCCGCAAGTCGTTTCGGTCGGCGCTTTGGACATGGTCAACTTCGGCCCGCCGGACACCGTCCCCGCTGAATTCAGACAGCGCCAGTTCTACCAGCATAATCCCTCCGTCACGTTGATGCGGACCACGGTCCAAGAGAACGCTCAGTTGGGCGCCGAGATCGGTCGCAAGGTCGCCGCGTCGACTGGCCCGGCGGTGATCTATCTGCCCACCCAAGGCGTGTCGGCCATCGACCAGCAAGGCGCCGCGTTCGACGACCCCACCGCTCGGCAAGCCCTGTTCGATGCGATCCGCCAGAACTGCAGCCCCGTCCCCGTCGTCGAGCTGGACCAGCATATCAACTCCGCTGACTTTGCCCATGCCGCTGCTGTTCATCTGATCCAGATGATTCGGCAGCACGCCAGTCACTGAAGGCGGCGGTTTCCTTCCACGTGCGATGTTTCGGGAGCGGTGATGATGTCGCCGTCGATTCCGGACGACACCAGATTATTACGGATCACGACGCCTTGGCAGCCGTGATCGACTCGGATCGCGGCGGCCATCTTGCTGTTGTCCCCCTCCGCGTCGTCCTGCTGGATCATGCATTGTTCGATCTGGACGTTGCGGCTGTGCGATACGAAAACCCCGTCGGGAACGGCATCGAACAATTGGCTGCTGGTGAGGGTCACTTCGCGAGATTCAATGATCTCGACGGCGGCTTCGCGACCTTCTACCGGACCGGCGACTTGCAACTGGACGGCCGACAGGATCACTCCGCGGCTGCGCCGGATCGTGATCCCGTTGCCCGCCGCTTCGCGATAATCTGGATTGTTGTCGATCGAGTTGGCCGCGAACACAACGTGGCGACTGTCCTCCAGCAGCAGATTCCGGTCGATCCCGCGGATGAACGAGTTACCGGTGATGGTAAACCCTCGTCCGCTGGTGATATGGATGTTGACGGTCTGGTTGCTGATGTGATTTCCCGTGATGCTCCAAAGACCGACCTTGTCTTCCGTGTCGGAGTTTCCGATCCAGCGGATGTTAGCCCCGCCGTCGGTAGGCACCGACTGGATGGTGTTACTGGCGATTGTCCCTTCGCGGACACTGCCCTGCCGCGAGTCGATCCAGATATCCGCCGATTCTTCCGCATCCCGATCAAAGTTGTATTCGATATCGTTTCCGGTGATCTGCAGGTTTCGGATGCTGCTGGCAATCGAACGGATGCCGCCCTGGCGGCAAAAGCTGATATGGCTGCCCTGGACGATGGCTTGGTGCAAATCGACTCGGTCCAACAGCAGGCCCACGCCCGAGCAATCGTACAGATGGCTGGCATCCAGGATGAAGTTTCGGCTGCGCTGGCGGAGGATGATCCCGTGCCGCATGCGACGGATCATCACACCGCGCACCACCGGTTGCAAGGTGTCCAGGAATTCGAGTCCGTCGGCTTCGGGATGAGCTCCCTCGATCACCAGATCTTGGACCGTGGGCATCCGTTCGAG
>SKVE01000563.1 GCA_007129635.1 Planctomycetaceae bacterium | reverse complement strand
CCGATGGCGTTGATGCCTTGATGCCCCAGGGTCGAGTTGCGGATGGTGGCATTGGCAACGCCCATGTGGGCATCGAACCGGGAGAAGGTGCAATTGTCGAAAACAAGATTCTTGCAGTAGTTGGAACCCATGATCCCCCAGTACGTGCCGTCGTTGATGTCGTTGGTCTGACTGCAGTTCACGAAGGACACGTTCAGGGCCCGGTTCAGTGAGATGTCGTAGCTGCCCATGGAGACGGGAACTCCCGCCGAGCCGATGGTCCGGTACGTTTTGCGTCCGGTCAGGATGGTGTTCTGGACCGTCACGTGCGAGCAGTTGGCGACATTGATGAAGCCGCCATAGGGCGCGCCCTGGTCTCCTTCGCCGATGACGTGGTGTTCCAACCCATCCACAAGAACATGGGAACGTCGGATCGCGATGCCTCGGCTGTAGTAGGTGTATTTCGATTCGGCGGCGTTGGCGATGGTGGTGAAATGTCCTCCGGTGATGGTCAACGTCGTCTCGTCCATGGGATGGGCGGTGATGTCCGTGATCCGATCGAAATCCCAGATGATCGGCGCATCCATGTCGACGTTGCCGTCTTTGTCAACGATAAAGACATCGGTCTGCGGGGAGCCTGTGTTGCGATTCGCCCCAAAACGGATGTAGCGTCTTACGTGGGAATTGGTGACGGAGACCAGGCACGTCCCGGGCAACGAGATATCGATCTTCTCCTGATTCCGCTTCAGGGAAGTGATGCCCTCCAGTGGAAACGATTGCAGGCGGGAACTCACCAGAAAAACATGGGCTCGATGGTCCTGGACGTCGGTATCGTCGATGATAAAGGCGGCCGTGCCGAAATCGGTGTCGGTCTGGATGACCGCCGTACGATTCTTTCCGCTGATGTAGTAGGTGGCGTCGTCGTCGGCTTTCACAGGATGCCCGTGCTCGTTGGCAAACGCATGGGCCTGAACGATGGCGTCGATATCGTCCGTCTTGCCGTCGCCCTTGGCGCCGAAGTCACGATAGCGGACCACGTCCTGCTCGGGCGACGCGGCCCTCGCCGATCGATTGGGCCTAAAAACACTCGTCGCGACCGTTGCGATAGCCACGCCGAACAGGACTACCATCACGTGGTATCGTCGTCGAGCGAAAAACTGTTCGTTGCTGGTGATTCGGGATGTCAAAAACATGGGCGTCTTCTCCTGGGTTGGGGGGATGCGGGTAGGGGGGCCTTAGCGGCCCGAGTCGATTGGGCGTCGTTGTTGCCAGTTTGGGTTGGTTCGTTTGTATTCTTGAAAGGCAGCATATTCCTGGGCATCGATGAAGCCGTTCTTGTTTGTGTCAATGATCGGAAACAACCAGCCCCAACCTGGCTTGCCTGCTTCCCACTCCGCCTGGGATACCCGCCCGTCGCCGTCGGTGTCGCAGGTGCGAAGCAGTTCATCGAACGTGTACGTCGCGCCGCCGCCGGTCGGTCGGGCCAATTCCGCCAGTTCGTCAGTCCATTGCAGCACCTGGCCCGCCTGCTCCAGAGCATGGCGCAGCGCGGCTTGATCGATCTGCTGGACCGCTACGTTTTCCTCCAACGCCCGGCAGGCAGCGATTCCAGCCGATTGGCCGCAGATCATGAAGACGGGCTCCATGCGAGCCGAGGCGTAACCCAGGTGCGAAGCGGAGAAACATACGGGAACCAAAAGATTGCAGCATTCGTCGGCCCGGGGAGTGATCGCTCGATACGGGACGGGGTACGGGACATTCGTCGGGCCTCGGGAACCCCCGATGAACATCTTGCCTTCGATGCCGACATGGATCTGATCGTCGGCTCGGAACCAGATCCGGCGAGCTGGGTAGGTATCGATGCCATACTGGGCCAATCCGATCGGATCGTCGACGGTCGTCCGGTTGTATACGTCGTGGGCCATGATCGTGTAACGGCCATTCAAGCGGCGAGCGACTCGGATGTACAATTGGTGCGGCCAGCCGTGGGTTTCGGGATGAGGCCGCCGGTCCAGTCCCAGGGCGGCCGTCTGCCGTCGAAACGCCTCGGGGACTCGTCGGTCCGTGCTCATGAAGTGATGCAGGCCGCGGAGATAGTCCTGGTGCTGTTTCCAGACTCGTGCTTTGGTGGCGTAATCGCCGGCGGCGTATTGCTGGCTGATCCCCACCGGCGCCATCGTGAACAGCGAATCGCGATGGTAGTTCCATTCGCCCGCATTCATCCAGCCGGGAAAGATGCGTCGCAGCCGAGCGTTCAGAGCCTGCGGATCGTCGATTTCTTGGCTGAGGTGCTGGACATAGCGGCCCACCAGTTCGAACTCGCTGGCATCGTAATCCGGCGGCGGTGTCAACGGGATCCGGTGCTCCGGATCGTTGGTGGTATAATAACGGTAGTTGTACGCCTGGATGTAACCGTCGGCGGCGCCCAGCGGTTTGCCATGATCGTCTTCGACCCATGCCAACAGTCCGCTGGCCGGATTGCCCCGTTCGACGAACGGATCGATCGGTGCCGCTTCCATCGGAGGTTGGACTCCAGCGAAAGGCTCGTCGAACTCGGACGCTGCTTCGCGTCCGACCCGATAGGAAACGCCTGCATGGGCCATCAGATCGCCTTCGTAACTGGCGTCGATAAACACCCGAGCGGTCACGCGCAGCGACTCAGCCCGCTCGGGCTCGGCGACCGGGCAGCCCCATGGGTCGAACGGAGCGTAATCGAACACCACCGCTTGAATCGCCGTGCCGTCGGTTTCGCAGCGGTTGACACGATGCTGGTAGATCACAGGCACCTCATGCTGCTGCAACAACTCCAGGAAATCCTGTCGGATATCGGCGGGATTCAGTTCCCGGTTGCTTTTGGAAGCACGGATCTTCTGGCCGTCCTTTTCGATCCACGGCTGTCCCAACGTCGTCAGCAGTTGCCGAGT
>SKVE01000116.1 GCA_007129635.1 Planctomycetaceae bacterium | reverse complement strand
TCCCGCCTCCCATGCCGCCCATGCCGCCTCCGAAGCCGAACCCCATCCCGCCGAAGCCGCGCGATGGGCCTCCGGCCGACCGCCGCGAGAAACCGCCCAGACCACCGCCCATTCCCTGCTTCTTCCACCGCGGATCGCCGACGCCCGTCCAATCGACGGCCGGGTATTCGAAGACCAGATCCTTGCCCGAATACAATCGCACTTCGGATCGCATGGCATCCGCACTGGTGATCACGATCGCCTCGTCCCGGATCTCCCAGTCCAAGTCCAGCGGATGGAGCATCCAACGCAGAGCCTCGCGAGCGGGGATATCGCGCAAGGTCATGTTGATCTGCCGATCCGCGGAGATCCGGATGTCATCCAAAGCTCGGGCTCGGCGGTCCAGAACGATCGTCTCGCCCAACAAACCCGCCAACTGGTCGACCGCCTGCTGCAGCGGGATGTCTTCCAAGTCGGCTGTCACAGGCTGCCGAAGCTTCGCATCCAGCCGCCGGCGCGATCGCTCGTCGCGGTCCAGATACGGATCGCTCAAGCTCCACAACGCAGGTAACCGGTCGGTGTACACCAAGTCGTCGACGGGATAGACTTCGGTGCTCAAACGCTCCTCCGCCGCATCCACGGTCGTGATCAGCAGACGATACGGTTCCTCGATCATCACCAATTCGAGCGGTTCGAGAAGGTGCCGGATTCCGCTGCGCAACGAGATGGTTGCCGCTTGCAGCCATCGCGAATCGATCGGCCACGGATCGGTGGGCACCGTGCGTAAGCGCGGGCGCCGACGGCCGATGCTCGTCCCTTCTTCGATCCCGAGGAAGTCCAACGCCCGTTTGTCCAACATCACGGGCACTCCGGTGATCTCGCTCAACCGATTGCCGAACTCGTCCAGCGTACACCCGGCGGCCAACTGCGTCAGGTTGGCCGGTTGCAGGAGCGTCTGGGCATGCGGATGCCGCCGCAGGAAATCCGGGCTGCCGCGGAACGCCGATCCCACCAATGCGGCGAAACTGGGCCGGAGTTCCCAACGGTCGACCGACAGCGGATCGAAAGGAAGCTTTCCCACCTGGGGCACGGACGCCTCGGGGGAAGGCCTTCGAGGTCGCGGCGGGCGCTCGCGAGGCGCACTCGGCGGATCGGCCGGCATGATCTCGGCCAGCCACTCGGCCGGCAGCGGCTCGTCGATTCGCGCTTCCGTCGGTTGCCAGTACCGCCGCCGGACCCGGCGGTCGATCTGCCACCGCCTGTAATCGGCCTCGGTTTCCAAGACCAAAAACGCCGTGAGCGGCGACAGCAGGCTCCACTCTTGCGACAGCGCGATGATCGCCGCGCGCTGCGATTCGTCCTCCGTACCCCTTCGCCGCAACTGATCCAATCGTCGCTGTGCCCACAACCGGCCGACGAACACGTCGTCCGCATCGTCATCCGTGGATAACGTCCAGGTGTGCGTGGCCGTCTGCTCGCCGCGTCCCAAGGTCAACGAGAGTTCGATGGGGCCCGGTTGCAGCGTGCGGCCGTAGAGGGTCAACGTCCGGCCGGGCGCCCAAGCCCCCGGCCAGTACAGTTCATCGCTGTCCGCACCGACGACTTCGACCTGCTGAACCGGCTGCGGGGAGGGCAAGCCGCCTTGCAGCCAATGGAAAAGTTGCCGCTGGGCAGTCACGTCGCCCGCCAGATCGAACCACAGCCCACGGGTACCGGCCGATGCCGAGACCGGTATCGCGACGTCCGGCGGCCGCTGGACCAGAACCCCCGCGAAATCGGCGCCTGTCCGGCGATGCCACTGCTGCCAGAAATGCCGTCCGGCAGCCCCGCCACTGCTGCCTGCGAACAACGGATCGGCGCCATCACCCACGTAGATCACCATTCGCCGGTTTTCTCCAGCCTGATCGAATGCTTCCGCAGCCTCGTGCAGACATGCGTCCATGTCCGTTCCGCCCAGGCAAAACTCCTGCTCAAAGCGTTCCAGGGCGGTGGCGACTTGCTCATCCCCCGGCGACAACCATCCATCGTGCATCGGCCGGAGCGACACATCGGCGCCAAACAGACGAAAGCGGTCGTCGGGCCTCAGATGCGTGAGAATCCGCCGGATCTCGCCGCGGACGCGATCCAGGTCCCCGATACTGGACGACGTATCGGCCAAGAGCAACACGTCGGCGGGCGGCGGTTTCGGGTGTTCGGTCGGCGGCGAAATTTGAATCGAAAAGTACGTGGCTGCCGGCTCGAACACCTCGCCCCCACCAGTGCGGACCGTCCGACGGCGAGCTTCGCTGC
Source organism: Planctomycetaceae bacterium (assembly GCA_007129635.1). Taxonomy (GTDB): domain Bacteria; phylum Planctomycetota; class Planctomycetia; order Pirellulales; family Pirellulaceae; genus SKKK01. Next base: position 637 of record SKVE01000116.1, on the reverse strand, counting down.
GATAGCTGCGCAGCGACGGTGTCATCTCCGATGGCGGTTGCTGCGGCCTATCGTCGCCGCGTTCCGATTCCCCGGAACTTTCGACTACGGTCGAAGCCGGAGGCGATGCCTCGAAGCTCAACACCAGATCCGTCTCGGGCCGGTAGTTCTGCTGCCCGAAATCCAACGTCACCGTGCCGTCATCCCGCGCGTCGATGTGCATCGCCGGGTGCGACAGGCACCTTACACCGGTACCGTGCACCGTGCCCGTGATCCGGAAATCCCAAATCGGAGCCAGATCGGACAGCAGAGGCAGGCGGAAGTCGACCACGTTGTCGAATGATGCCAGCGGCAACGTAAAGTCCAGCAGGATGCGTTTTTCGTCTTTGGCAAAGATCGGGAAGACTCGCATCTTGAACAAGTTGTCGCCGATCTGTTCGAGGATCGCCGGATCGCGCTGCCGGTCGACGATCGATTGGTAGATCCGCGCGGCCCGCTGGCGTTCGATCAATTCGCCCTCGATCAGTTCGCTGGGCGTCACGTACATCGCGAACCGGCTGACCGAGGCCCCGAGCGGCAAGTTGAAGACAAACGTTCCCTCCTGCTGGCGCGGGAACGGGTTGTAGAACGACTGGTCGATCTGCACCAGGGCCACCGG
>SKVE01000820.1 GCA_007129635.1 Planctomycetaceae bacterium | reverse complement strand
TGCTGAGACGATCGACTCGGCAGAATCGGCACCCGTGATGGCTCAAAGTTCGCCCGAGCCGGTGCTGGTGGCCAGCGTGATGCCAACGCAACCTGCAGCAGACGAGCCGGGAAGCGCCCCCATCGTGCCGCCGGAGCCTGTCGATCCATCGCCCGAGCTGCCCGAGCGTCGTCCGCCGACCATCCCGGATTTCGGGCCCGCCCAAGCTGCCGAACTGCCACCGCCGGAGCCTCGCAAGCCCGAGTTCGATGAGCCGGTGCTACCCGAGGTGTACCTGCCGCCACAACGGCCGCGCACGCGGCCACGCCCCGCAGAGATCGCCGAATCGGCACCGGTCCCAGACACCTCAGCCTACCCCATCGCATCGCCTCACGACGCTTCGCGGTATCTCGACCCGGCGGAACTGGTTCGGCAGCGGGGGATCGAGCGAGGGCAGCAGTTGCAGAGGCGTCTTGAAGCACGACGCATGATGGGCTACCATTCCCTGCGTCCGCCGGTCGATGCCTCGCCGTACTCTTCGGGAGACCCGATTCGTCCGGTTGTGATCGTCGTGCCAAGGACGGTGGTGGTGCAACAACGCTGAAGCCGAATTCCGGTTGTCGATTTTGTGATTTCCCTGACCGCTCGTCGCTACGATACCCAACAGCCGGTTCGTCTTCGGATCGATCGGGGCGTTATCCAGACGCTGGATGCGATTCCCGATCAAGGCGATCTGCCGGACGATTTGCCCTGGCTCGCTCCCGGGCTGATCGATCTGCAGGTCAACGGATATGACGGGATCAGTTTCAATTCGCCCTCGTTGTCCCCGGACCAGGTCCGACAAGTCAGTCTGGCGATGGATGCTCACGGCGTCACCCGGTACTGTCCCACCGTGACGACCGCTCCGTGGGAGGTTCTGGCTCACGCCATGACCACCATCGCACACGCGATTCGCACTCTTCCGGAAGTCGCCGATCGGGTGTTGGGGATCCATCTGGAAGGCCCCTACCTGTGTTCTGACGATGGTCCGCGAGGTGCTCATCCCGCCGCTCATATCCGCCCGCCGGACTGGGACCATTTTCAACGCCTGCAGCATTTGGCCGACGGCCAGATCCGTATCGTCACGCTGGCCCCCGAATACGACAAGGTACCGGAATTCATTCGTCGAGCCGTTGGGCAAGGCGTGCTGGTCGCCATCGGCCACACCAACGCCAACAGCCAGCAGATCCGCGCGGCCGTCGACGCGGGGGCTCGGTTGAGCACCCATCTCGGAAACGGCGCTCATCGTCAACTGCCCCGGCATCCCAACTATATTTGGGACCAGTTGGCCGAAGACCGGCTGGTCGCCAGTTTGATCGTCGACGGCCATCATCTGCCGCCTGCGGTAGTCAAGAGCTTTCTTCGAGCCAAAGGGCCCACGCGGTGCATCTTGATCAGCGATATCACCTCGATGGCCGGCAAGCCCCCGGGCAAGTATGAATCCGCCAATTCCGGGGAAATCGAGATCCTGGAGGATGGACGCATGGTCCTCGCGGGTCAGCGTCACTTGCTGGCCGGGGCCGCCCTGCCCATCACGGCCGGCGTCGCCAATGTGCTCCGCTACACCGAGTACGATCTGCAGGTGGCCGTCGACCTGGCCTCGGTGGGGCCCGCCCACTTGATCGGCACCGAACCGGTTCGCCTGCAGGTGGGGGTTCCCGCCGATCTGACGCTGCTGCGATTGTCGACAGCGGATCCCGTCGCCTCGATCCACGTCGTCGCCACCTTCGTTAAAGGGTGTCTGGTATCAGGGCGCATCCCCGGATGATTCCATACCCTAGGCAACCGGCCTTTCTTACGTCACAATACCGCCTTGTTCACGCGAAAAACGCTCGACCAATCGGAAGCGGCGGGCTTTCCCCTTCCATGGGGTTATTCAACACTGATGTGTCCACTGAACCAACGGAGAGAACACGAAGATGAGTACGATTGCTGACATTCACGGACGACAGATCCTGGACAGCCGCGGGAACCCCACGGTCGAGGTCGAGGTAACTCTTTTAGATGGCTCTTTTGGCCGCGCTGCGGTACCCAGCGGAGCCAGCACGGGAGCCCACGAGGCCTGGGAACTGCGGGATGGTGAAAAGGGCGTCTACTTGGGCAAGGGCGTTCAACAGGCCGTCAACAACATCAATACAACGATCGCCAGCGAATTGGAAGGCATGGACAGCCTGGACCAGATCGGCGTCGACATGCAGTTGATCGAGCTGGATGGAACGCCGAACAAGCAGAACCTGGGCGCCAACGCGATGTTGGGCGTCTCGCTGGCCATTGCCAAAGCGGCTGCTCAGTACACTAGCCAGCCGTTGTATCGATACCTGGGCGGGTGTGGTGCGTGCCTGTTGCCGGCGCCGATGATGAATATCGTCAATGGCGGTCAACATGCTGACAACTCGGTAGACATCCAGGAATTCATGGTCATGCCGCTGGGCTTCGAGACCTTCAGCGACGCGTTACGTTGCGGAGTGGAGGTGTTCCACCAACTGAAGAAAGTGTTGGCCTCGCGAAAGCTGAATACGGCGGTGGGTGACGAGGGCGGTTTCGCTCCGGATCTTGGCAGCAACGTGGAAGCGTTGGATCTGATTTTGGAAGCCATCGACCAAGCGGGCTACGAGGCGGGCAAGCAGGTCTGGATCGCCCTGGATGCAGCGGCCACCGAGTTCTATGACACCGAGAAAGGCCTGTATACCATCGACGGCAAAGCCATCGACACGGCCGCCATGGTCGACTTTTTGGCCGATTGGGCCGTCAAATACCCGATCTGCTCGATCGAAGACGGTTGCAGCGAAGACGATTGGGATGGCTGGAAATTGTTGACTGAAAAACTGGGCGATCGCGTCCAGTTGGTCGGCGACGATCTGTTCGTGACCAACACCGAGCGGTTGCAGCG